>JAIRQQ010000124.1 GCA_031256395.1 Nitrososphaerota archaeon | reverse complement strand
TAAATCCAGTGAACGCAAACCCGTAATCAAAAAGCGCAAGCCACCCGAGGAGAAACCCACGGCCAAAACGGAGGCCGAACGGCGCATTGAGACGATTCGCAGTGATGTAGAGAAAGTACTAGATAGACTTGGACAGATGGAGATTGAAGGTTAATGGATGCTATCTTGGAACAAAAACAAAAAGCCGCCCTAGAAGCGGTGAAACATGTCAAAGACAACTTTATTGTGGGATTAGGCAGTGGAAGCACAGCAGCCTTAGCCATAGAAGCCCTAGGTAAGCAAGTAAAAACTCAAAATCTCCACATCAAAGGTATACCCAGCAGCTATCAAGCGTTTCAACTTGCGGTTGATTGTGGCATTCCCATCACCACCCTTGAAGAACACCCCCAAATCGATGTAACCATAGACGGCGCAGATCAGCTCACCACAGAACTTTTCTTGATCAAAGGTGGAGGAGCTGCCTTGGCGCGTGAGAAAATTGTTGCCGCCGCTTCCAAACAAAACATCATCATTGCAGATCAAAACAAAAAAGCCGCACACTTAGGTGCAAATAACCAGTTTGTGCCCATTGAAGTCATTCCTTTTGCACTCACCCCAGTCAAACAAAAACTCTGTGAACTGGGCGCTAAACCGGTTGTGCGGGAAGCAAAAGGAAAACTAGGTCCCATCTTAACAGATAATGGAAACGCAGTTATTGATGGCTACTTTGGTGAGATAGCAAACCCCGCTGATCTTGCAGTAAAAATTAAAATGATTCCGGGGGTAGTTGAAACAGGCTTCTTTGTGGGCTTAACAGACATTGCCTACATCGGCATGGACAACACAGTAGAGAAAATTGCTAAACAAAGAAAATAACACAGTTGGCTCAACCAACTTTTTATTAAATAAAGAGGCTGAAAAATCAGCCTAGGCATTTTCTGAGTTTTGCTGATTCGACCAGAGCTGTTTTGGCTTCGGTGTCTTGTTTTTGGAGATAGGAGAGCAAAAAGTTGTTGGTAAAGTTTTCATGTTTTCGCTGGGCTATGCCTTTGGGTCCGAGTTTAAAGTTTAGTTGTTGCTCAACAGTGGTTAGGTCTTCTAAGAGTGCGTTTAGGGCTTCTTTGAGTTTTTCTTCGCTCATACCGGCGCGTTTGGAGGTTGTGTGGCTCATCTCTAGCAACATGTTTATGTTACTTAGTGAGACGTATTCGCCCATTTGTTTTAGGTCGTTGTTCATTTTGAGGTAGTATTTGTTGAGGGTGCTCCATTCTTTCTCAGTTAGGGTGGTTAGAACTTTTGCGCCGATGTATTCTGGGGGTAGGCCGATGCTGTAGAGTGCGGCGGCAAATGAGATGGCTCGGGGTAAGCATACGCCAGCAACGCATCGGCTGTAGCCAAACAGGCCTATGTGGAGTTTGCGGGCTCTGCGTTGGGGGACATAGACTGCGACACTGTTTATGATGGGTGCTAGGGCTTCGATTTGGCGTTCATATTGTTGTCGGCATTTGTGCAGTATGCCTATGATGTTTTCTTCTTCCTCGGCGCTGATGGGTTCGGGGTTGCTGTTTGGAAGGCGTTGGTTTAGGCTTTGGATGCCTTCTTTGACCTGCTCAGTGGGGTAGTCGTATCTAAAGGCGGATTGGATAGTAACTGTGGAGAGGCCTTTGTATTCTTCTAGGAAATTATCAATGTTATCAGGTGAGAGGGCGCCTCGGAAGGGTTTTGATCCTACTCCCAAGATGGGGTGGATTTCGCAGTTTTGCTTCTCAAGGGCTTTTAGTTTGCTTAGGGCAATTTTTGTGAGTAAAATGGCACAGATGTAGCCATAGTTTAGAGCGGGATCGGATCGTGCGATGAAAACCCGTTGCTGTTTGGGTTTGACTGCTTTTAGATAGGGTAGTACAATGTTGTCTACGTGGAGTATGCTGTCAAAGTCTTCAACTAGGGGAATGACTTTGAGGGCTTTGGGTTTGACGTTTCCAATCCAATCTTTAACAGTTGTGGATTCGTAGAGTGTGGCGTCCTCGGCGGCGACTATGGCTTTTTTGTAATAGTTAAAGAGCATAATAATTTCTTTAGCTTCGGTGGTGAAGGGTAGAATTGCCTCAAATATGGGGGCAATTTCGCGCTTATACACCATGGAGGCGACATCGGAGGCGACAGGAATGTTTTGGAGGGTTTCAACGATGATCTTTTTTTCTGCACCCTCAATTTTGGGGTTGGGAATTCGGTAGGTGAGAAATACATCCTCGCCGATGGTGTGACTGGCAAAATAGTCCCAGTATTTTTGGAGTAGTTTACGAGAGACTCGGGTGTCGGTGTCTTTGCCCTCTGAGTCCCACATGACTTCTTGGCAACCCAGAGTACTGTAGGCGTAGTATGCCTCGAGAACCTCTGTGTTGCCGTGTATAACATCTTCTTTGTTCCACTCAGGATTGCTTGCGTTATCTGGATGCTGAGTAGACATCGTTCGGGGTATGACCCTGTTTTTGTCAAGACTATCGCTCATAAGGAGTTCCTGCATGACGCTTAAATAGCTCAAATAATGTGTAGACACGTTTATTTTAATTTTACAGATGGTAAATCAACAAAACACCATCAATTACGCAGAAACCGCTCACCCCATAAGATCGGAAGGTGGTTTAATTGGTTTTAAGAATTTTGTCGAGGGTGTCTTTGTCGATGCCTTTTAGGTATAGTTTTTTTTCTTTTGAGGTTAGGCCGGAGACAAGTTCGATTTGGGTGTGGAAGAGTTTGGTGAATTCTTTGAGGATTTCTCTGTTGACTTTGCCGTTTTGGGGTTCTTCGGTGGCATTTACGATGATTTCTTGGTTAGGGGTTTGTTGGATTTTGAATTTGGGGCTGTTGGGTTTAACAAAGATGGTGAGGATAACACCGGTGTCGGTTTGTTTTATGCTCACGGTGTTATGCACTCAGATTCGCAGGGTGCCTCGGTTTTTCTTTGTTCAATGGCCCAGCTGAATTTGCTACGCAGGGTTTTGGGGTAGAATTTCTCTATGTCGAACTTGACTTTTTTTGCCCATTTTACATAGGCGGTTGGGTCGATGTAGCTTTTAAGTGAGGTGCCTAGGTTGTATTCGCGGGTGAGTTTGGTGAGCTCCAAGTCGAGTTTGGCACGTTCGATACGGGTTTCGAGGGATTCGGTTTTTTTGCCTTCTTTCTTTTTGGCTTTGAGGAGTTGTTGGAGGGCTTTGATGTTGGCTTCTTTATCTGCGACGCGTTGGTCAAAGGTGGGGGGGATTTTGCGTTTGTGGTTTGCGACTTCGGCGACTTTAAAGTTGGCCATTTTTGCGGCATAGTTTTTCTTGTAGTCGGGATCAGTTTTGGTGACACCACTTTTTTCTAGTTCTTCTTTGACGGTTTTGGTGCATCGCCAGGTACGGAAAACCTTGGCGGTTAATTTGGGCATTTTCTCAGAGAGGAAACGGCTGACTTTTTTGCTGTCAATGCCTTCAAAGAGGTATTGTTTGCTTGTGTCTTTCATGAATTCTTGGATGTTGGTTATGGCGGCTTTGGGTGCTTTGTATTCTTTTACCCAGCGTACGCTGTCTTTGCCTAAGAAGTCAAAGTGGAGTGTGTCACCCTCGATTTTTATGTGTTCAGCTCGAAGTGTGATAGCACCAACGGTGTCGGCTTCGTCGGGGTCTTTTTCGTCACCGACCCTCATGTTGGGGACTAGGATAAGCCAAGATACGGTGGCGACTTTGCGGCGCTCGAGGTCTTTGACTTCGAGGTTTTTTAGGATGTGTTTTTCTATGGTGCCGATTTGTTTGCCCAGGGTTTCGGCTTTTTGGAATTTCTCTTTCTCGCGGTTTTGTTTGAGAAATGCAGTGTCGCTAAACCAGACGTATTTGACTTTGCCTGTGAGTTTGTCGATCCATTTGGCGACATACATCTTGTCGGGTTCCCAAATTGTTTTCCAGTTTGCTAGTTTGGGTGCATCGGGGGAGAGGTTTAGGGTGATGTCAGCTTGGCTGGGGCCTTCTTTCCATCGGCCTCGCTGGGGATGATCGCCGCGTCCGGCAAAAAGACAGCTGGGTTCAGCGGTCCAGTTGGCGACTTCGAGGCGTTGGCCATCAACTTCGGCGTAGCCGTATTTGTCGCGGTATTCTTGACGGATGACTTTGCGTTCTTCAGCTTGGCGTTTTTTTTCTTCTTTGGGGATGGCATCTTTTTTGGCTTTTTCCTCAATTATGAATTTTTGCACTTCACTAAAGTCTACATCGAGTGCTTGACCACTGCTGTCTTTTTTCTTTGATACAGGGGGGTTTTCGATGGCGTCGAGGTATTTTGGGATAAATGTTTCTAGGTAGGTTGCTTTGGGGTTTTCTTTTTTTAGCTGGTCGAGAAATTCGTGCATAAAGTTGCGGGTGAAAACTTTGTCTGGAGGGGGGATGGTTGTTGAGAGGACTCGGCGGTTCCAAGCAACGGCCATAGGTTCAGATTTCTCTGTTAGTTTGATTTGTTGACCTGTGATTTTTATATTAAAGCCCTTTAGGTCATAGGGCGGGACATATATGCCGTTATGTTTTAGGCTCTTCATAATATGCTTCATAAGCGTAACCTGTCTGCAACAAGGCTTTTTTGTGTCTTTGCCAATAATATTATAGCTTTTTTGCTATACATGATGTAACTTTCAGATATTGCATCAGCGGGACTTAAAAACTTTGGCGCTACAGAGAAAAATTTAGGGCAAAAATTTTGTTTTGCGGGTAATCACTTTGCATCTTTTGGTAACTACCCTGCCTAAAAGTAGGCGGTTTGCGCTTAGAGTAGGTTTTTACAGAATACTCCCATTTGGGGGCAGTCACAGAATCACTTTAATTTTAATTGTGTGCCGTGACCGTGGTCGTCTTGCCATTCGTGGGGGATGGTCAGGATGTCATTTGTGATGCGGCTGGTTGCACTTTTTCCCTCAGAGGTGAATGTGACTGTAATTATGCTGTTTGCTGTGCTCTCGGTATATTGACCATTTTTTGTTTCATGGGCAAGTTCTGCGGTAAATGTTCCGTCTTCGCGCAGGGTAATTGTCTGATGGCCGTCGGTGAAAACGCGGTCTTGACTTTGTGAAGCTGAATTAAAAATCAAAAGGGCAACCGCAATGATAACTATAACTGAAATGCACACACCCAAGGTGATAATTAGCTTTTTTTGTTTGGATTTTTTTAGGGCGTACGTTTGTCGCCCTTTGGCCATTTGTTTATTTCGCGCAGGCATGTTTTTGTCTCCTATTTAGGCAAATATTGCCCTGAAGGCTTATAGGTGGTTATTTATTATTGTTTATAAAATTTGTCTTCTTGTTAGTTGTGTCTTTTTATATAAGCTTTGCTCCACCCTACTCTTTCAAACAGTTTAATTAAAATTCAGAGGTTTATTGGAAAAGTTTTTTCCGTTTTGCTGCGCGATCGTTCTGCAGTTTTTTGTAAACCTGATCAACATTTTTACGCTCAACATATCCTTTGTGCGGCCTAAACCCGCCGCTAAACCCGCCAGGGATATGCATCAATTCATGTATGAGGGTCCGCTCTTTATCTTCAGGAGCCATTTTATCAAAGATTTCAGAAATAACCTCAATTATGTATGTTGGAGGAGCATTCATAACACCCTGCCAGATTTTACCTAAACCATGAATACGTGCGATAGTGCGTTTGGCTTTGCTACCTCGGCTACGAACACAGAATACACACTGGGGCACGACATGGAAGAATTCACATTCTTCTGCGAGTTGATCCACTTGCTTTTTGATTTCAGGGGCATCAAAATACTTAATCGGCATCCCTTTCCCTCAGGTACTTATGGTCATGTTGCTTGATTAAAAAGTTTGTTTCTTCTAACAGCCACATTTTTCCCCGTCAACATTTTGAGGCCCATCCAAACGCTACCAAAAATCACCTGCAACTAGTCCCAATCAGTACTACAAGAAGTAATTAGGGATACCTGCAACAACAGCAACAACAATATACCCAAACCGTCAAAGCAACAGTCGTCAAAGCTACGCTAGCTCATTATCTTATTGAAGAGTACATCTATTAACTTGTGAATGAGATAAAGCGCAGAATCATAAATTACCGTCGGTTAACTGGAAGCGGGTTTCTGTACCTTCAATTAAGCGTATAAGAGTTTGCTAGATCTTAAGCAATCGCTAATCTGCATTTTAAGTTTTGCAATTCTCACTACATGCAAAACTTTATAACCGCGCCAAACGTTTTGAGTTCTAAAAAGGTAGACGCAAATGAAATTCGGCACATACATGTTTGAAGCAAAGAAAGTTCCAGGCTTCGACTATGATCTTTTCCGAGTTAAACCCGAAGTCGGTAGACGAATGCCCCCCAAAGAAGACATGCACAGCAACATTGCCATTTTCGGAGACAACGTGACAGCACGTGTCCACCCTGATTGGATCAGCCAATCTGAATTGGGCCCTGCATGGAGAACCAACGACAACTTTAACGTTCGCTGGGAAGTCCTTTGTGCAACACAACCCGAACACCGTGCTGAACAACTAGACTACATCGAAGAAGTCGCACGCAAAAGCCAAGGTATATGGCTAAACAGCATCCACTTCGCAGAACACGGCCACTGCATCTGCCCCCGTTGCAAAGACCTCCAAAAGAAAAGCGGCCTAAGCTGGTATGAATGGAGACGCAAAGAAGTCACAGAATACATGGCACAAGTCAGCGATCGTGTCCGCAACCGTGCAAAGAAACCCTTCGTTATTGGTGTCCTTCCAGACCCTGTTACCAACTATGAACGCTTCGGTGTCAACTTTGATGACCTCGCACCCCTAACTGATGAATTCCTCGTTGTCATGTTCAGCAAAAACTATGCTACACCATGGTACTGGGAAATGCTCACACGCAGCTTTAAAAAACTCTTCAAAGACGTCAAGCTAAACGCAGCACTCTACGTTATCGGCCCCGGTGATGACCCAAGAGAAACACCAACCCCAAACGAACTACTCACAGTCTCAGTTCGTATGGCACGCGCAGGCGTAGACGGTCTTCTATACCTCACTGACAAAGCAGCACAGATGCAAGAATTCCAAAAAGCAGCCATCGCCCAAAAAGACACACGGGATCGCCTCGTAAGCTACGGCGGAAAAGCAGGCCAAGAAGTCCTCGACCTAGTCACAAGCTGGGAAAAACTCTAAACTAATAATCAACAAGCCTTAGGCAGTCAACCTTTTTGGTTGAACAGCCAAGCGCTCTTTTTATTATTTAAACTAACCATAAACTCACGCTTAACATTTGCTATACAACCAAGTAACCGGTTTTTCCAGATACCAACCCAATTAAGGGCCATGCTAAGAACAGAGCAAATAAAAAACAAGTCCACTGATTGAGGGGTAACTACAAAAAGATAGAGATTAGTGGATGTAGTCTAGGTGTTTGTTTTGGGAGTCGTTGATTTCTTTGAGTGATTCGTACTGTGCTTCGATGAGGATTTTTAGAGCATCAATGTTCTTTCTTATATCCTCAAGTTCAACGCCGCTTTGCAAAACACCCGATTTAACCAGTTGCTCTTTTATATTTTCAACCGAGACTTCAAGCACCTTAGCTTTGAAGGCAAAAATCTGAAGGGAATACAACAAGCTCAGCTGGGAATTAAGACGCTCCAGCCGATCAAGCATTAAGGTTTTTGAGAGTGTTACTTAAAGAATGATGCAATCATGTTTGGTGTTCCATTTACTCGGAAGCGGGCAAATAGCGACATAGTGATATCGACCATTTGTTTACAGCGTGAAACTATGCAGG
>JAIRQQ010000088.1 GCA_031256395.1 Nitrososphaerota archaeon | reverse complement strand
TCGATGGCGGTCATGCCTTTCATGTCTATTGTGCCTCGGCCATAAACGTAGCCGTCTTTTATGGTTCCTGCGAAGGGGTCGGTGGTCCATTCTTGGGGGTTGGCGGCGACGACGTCTAGGTGGGAGAGGAGAAGGAGGTTGGGTTTTTCGCCGGTGCCTTTTAGGCGGGTGATTAGGTTTCCTCTGCCGGGGGCGGATTCTAGGATGTCTGAGGTGAAGCCGTCTTTTGCTAGGTAGTTTTTGATGTATTGGGCGGCTTGGGTTTCGTTTCCTGGGGGGTTGGTTGTGTTTATTTTGATTAGGTTTGAGAGGAAGGTTGTTATTTCTTCTTTGATGTTGGTTTGGATTTGGATGGGCATTTGTGGCGCCTGTGGGTTAGTGGGTTTTTTGTCTTAAAAAGCATCTGTTTTATCACTTAATTCACGCGACTTAGTATATATAGCTATTTATTGGTGAATTCACCTATCCAAAAAAGTAATGCAGTCAACATAGATTACACAATTTTAATATAAAAAATTATTCAGTCCAATAGATTAAATATTTACTGAATCATAACAACAAACCAGACAACCCGTCAAATTTTCTCAAAATACATCACATCCTTTATATATGGGGTTGAAAAATGCATTTACATAACAAAAATTGTGAGTGAAATGCAAATGAAAGAGCTAAAACCCATAGACTACAAAATTCTGTTCGAACTCATGAAGGACTCACACAGAAGCGACAGACAACTAGCTAAAGCTTTAGGCGTTTCTCAGCCAACTGTGACCCGAAGACGAGCCATGTTAGAAGAAAACTATATCGAAGGCTACACCGTTATTCCCAAATTCGGACAAATCGGATTTGAGATTACAGCCATAACCTTTCTGAAAAGCAAACTAAAATATCAGACAGGTGACGAAAAAACAAAAGCCATTCAAAAAATGAAAGAATGGTACATGAAACAAACAAACGTCATACTAGTTTCAGAAGGCAGAGGCATGGGCTGGGATGCAGTATGCATATCACTGCATGAAAATTTTGCCAGCTTTGCAGAATTCATAAGAACACATGATTCCGAACTCTCAGATTGGGTGGTCGAAAGTCAAACCTTCAGCGCCGACCTCAAAGGCGGAATACTCATCAAACCATTCCACCTAAAATACCTCGCATCACTAAAATAAACAACAACTTTCCCCACTCTTTTCTAACCAACTATCTTTTCTTTAACAACCAAACCAACAAGCTAACTTCATAAATAACAAACAACCAGAACACACCCCACTAACAATAACCCAACCATACCTAAGTTCTAACCAAATACACTCACACAGTAAAAAGAGAGAAAACATCCCTACGCGGCATGGATCAATTTTAGAAAAACACCAATGCAACCAAAAACAGCCCTTTTTACCACCACACGCATAAAGAAACAAAAAACACCCCACACCCTAAAAACAAAAAAGCCGCCAACTGAGAGTTATTTCAAACCTCACACAGATAAAAACAAAAAACAACTACCAGCCCCCGCTTTTATCCAAACACAAACAAACAGACATACAACGAGTTTATGAATACAAATATAACATGAGAATTAGTGGTGGGCCGGACCGGATTCGGACCGGCGACCTTCTGCACGTCAAGCAGATGTCCTAACCAGGCTAGACGACCGGCCCACACATTAGCACCATCTCCTACTACACCTAACTATTTAGGCGCTTCGTTTTTAGATGCGTACTACTTCATTTCCCAACCCCTATTAAACTCTTACGCAACAATTTCAACAGAGCAGTTTTAAGCACCCGCAACATAATCTATTGCCGGTAAGGGACACATGGTAACAGACGAAGTGGCAACGTTGCTAAAGGAGTTCATCAGTAAAAACTCCGAAGCCGACGATGTCCAATGGGACAGACGCATGAGCCCCAGGTTACTCTTCAACCCTTACTCTTCAAAAATCGAAGACCACAGCAACATCGCCCACTACTTTTTAATGGCCGCCGCAATCCTTGACGACACCGTAGTGGGCTACCCAGAAAACGCCCGCATGTTACTAGTCTATCTAAACAGAGCCTTTGGCAACAAACTCTTTGAAATAAAAAAAGCCCATCTTTTTGAAGAAGTTATCATAAAAGCATACTTCCACCATGATCTAGGCCCAAACAAAAAAGCCGCCTCAGAGATCCTAGCCTCTGTTAACATGTTTGTTAAATACAAAGCAGAACGCAACCTGCTAAAATACGCCCAAAAATTCACCAAACCCAAAGACTTCATCGACGACCTAGCCCAAAACATCCCCGCACTATCAGGCCCCCACAAAGACCGCGCATGGATATATCTACGCTGGATGGTACGCCCCCAACCCGACCTACAAATCTACAGCCACCTCCACCCCCAAGACCTCTACGTACCCCTAACCAAAGAAAACGCCAACGTCGCATCCAGCCTAGGCATAATATCAGCAGCCACCCCCTCACTGTGGCGCGATGAACAAACCTCCGCCGAAGCCCGACGAAAACTAACCGAATATGCCAAAACCCTCTACCCCCAAGACCCCGCAAAAATCGACCACCCCTTCTTTCTACTGGGCAGATGGCTAAAACAAAAACCACACAACCGCCACACACTCAAATCCGCACTAGAATTCTTAGAACAGATGAAAACAATCACAGGACAACCACGCGCATACTACCAAAAAATGAGCCGCTACAAAAGCGGCTGGGAAAAGAAAACCGCACTCACCCTACTACAACTACACATCCCCTATGGGTATGAGACCATCAGTTTTCCCCTGCCAAATGAAATCTACACACCCGACTTTATCTTGGAAAAAACAGTTCAAGGCAGAAAAATCATCCTCGAACCCCACTTTGAAATGACCAAACGCCAAGCCCGCAAATACGCCCTCTTCAAACGCACCTACGGACACCAATTCCTACTTATTCTACTGCTCAAAAACGACCTCATCCCGCTCTATCACCAACGAAGAATCCTAACCGATGATGTTGCCGACGATGTTTGGCCCATCGAATTCATCCAGCTCTTAGCAGAAAAAATCAAAAACGACACCTACGGACAAGAATAACAACCCAACAACAACTACTAAACACTCACCAACTCCCATGACAGGGTTTACTTTTGCAACGTTCCCTGCAAACAAACACAGAGAAGGGTTGCGTAAAATAAAAATTTGACAACTAAGAGATGTAAATTATGACAAACACTAACAGCCGAGGGCATTTATGGCTTGATGAGTTAAGCACGGTTGAAGCCGCAGAGGCCGCTATGTATAACAGAGTGGTTATTTTTCCAATTGGAAGTGTGGAAGAACACGGTGAACATTTGCCGCTGGGCACAGACAGTGTGCAACCTGAATATGTGGCTCTTGAGGTTGCGCGTCAAACAGGCTGTTTAGTGGCACCGCCTTTTCGCTACGGTATTGTAAATGCCGCACGTAATTTCCCAGGCAGTTTAACGATTCAATTTAACACTCTTTTTAATGTAGCTAAAGACATTCTCTCTGAGCTGGCCCGCAATGGGTTTAACCGCATAATTGTTCTTAGCGGTCATGCCGGTTCTTCGCATATGGTTGCTCTCAGACTGACAGCCCAAGAGGTCATCTATCAAAATGGAGAAGAAAACGGCAAACAACGCACACGCATTATGGTTTTATCAGACTATGATTTTGCAGAGGAACTGGCCAATGAGTTAGCAGATCCAAGAGATGGCCATGCGGGAACAATTGAAACTTCACGAGTTATGGCAATCCGACCTGATCTGATTAAATCAAAAGGCATACCAAGCAACTATGAGATGCCACGCTTCGAAGTTGTCCTCCATCCAGAACAGTACTTCCCAAGCGGCGTACTTGGCGACCCCACAGCAGCCACCAAAGAAAAAGGACAAAAAGTCAACACCCACGTAATCAATCAATTGGTTAAACTTGTTCAAGAACTTGAAAAATAAAACCAACAAAAAATCACCCAAGACCATCTACAAAGAGCAGACAGTTAATCTGCTGCAATGAGCGGTTAGGTTTATGCGTGGTTTTTTGTTAGGGATAATGAGTTTGGCATGGCAAATTGCTATTAATGCGGGGGTGTTTTGATATGTGATCTCTATGTCGTTTGATCCCTTTAAGGCACGAGTTGTTTGGTTGATTCTTGATGGCAATCCTGAGGAAGCACTAAGATTGCTGGGTGAGAAATATCAGATTGCGGTTCCAGAGATTAAAGTGGGTTTGCCAAAAAAACTTAAACTCAAAGCATATGGATGCTATACGGCAAAAAATAACACCATATATGTGCGTGACAGTGACATAATGGTTAGTCCGCTGGTTATTTTACATGAATTCTATCATCATCTGCGAAGCCGATCAGTGGATAAAGTGCACAGGGGTACCGAGGATAAAGCTGATCAATTTGCCAAAGAATATGTTTTGCAATATCAGATGGCTCTAAAAGAGAGCCAAAAGAGTGAGCTTTAGAGGTCTTCTTCTTCGTAGAAGTCTTCTTCGTAGAAGTCTTCGTCACGGCATGCCAGTGGCGCGGTTATTTCTATGGGTATTTTATCGGCATTTGAGTCATAGGCAGCGATACAGGTGTGGCCTTCGTAGGGGTAGCCCACTATCATAAGGACCCGGCCGAAAAAATAGTTGAGATCGGTATGGCTGGGGGAAATATTACCAGATGGATGTGAATGCACGGTGCCAACCAAGCTGAGATCTCCTGAGAACATGTAGGGATTGAAGTGTACTTCGCCCTCTCCATGGATGGCAAATGGAGCTAAAATTAAATCGGTGATTGATATGGCGCCTTTGTTTTTGTTACCTCTAAGCAGCAGAAAACTCTCGCGTGGATAGAGTTCCTTAGCGCCGGCATAGATAGCCTCCAATATGTTACTTGGAATCTGAATTGTTAGAGCTTGCGGCATAGCATCAAGTTGGAATGGCAAGTTAAGAAGTTTGCCCACAACCCATAAGACCCTGATTGTAAAAACAGCACAAACAACCACATTAGACAGAAAAACCGGTAGTGTTCGATATTAGTTGAGGGATGTGTTGAAATAGGGCGTAGTGGTGTGAGATAAGGAGAATGTAAATGGCATTAGTGTCTGTAAAGTGTCCCTCTTGTGGAAGTACAAAGGTCG
>JAIRQQ010000016.1 GCA_031256395.1 Nitrososphaerota archaeon | reverse complement strand
TGCCTTTTTTGAAGAAGCCCTTAGTTGAGCGGCTAACGATATAGATCAACAATATCGATGCAATGCCTATGAGAATACCCACTATGACAGCAAAAATAAAGTCTGCAAAGAAGGTATTGGCAAAATTTGCGAGTGGTCCATCAGGGTTGAGGTTTGCAAGCAGACCTGCGGTGGCATCTAAGATCCACCAGAACCATGCAACGGTTATGATTAAAGCACTATTGCGAAGCAACCTAGAGTCGCGCT
Organism: Nitrososphaerota archaeon; assembly: GCA_031256395.1. Classification (GTDB taxonomy): domain Archaea; phylum Thermoproteota; class Bathyarchaeia; order Bathyarchaeales; family Bathycorpusculaceae; genus Bathycorpusculum. Next base: position 8,089 of record JAIRQQ010000016.1, on the reverse strand, counting down.
CGATGTATAGCCGGGCACTTCGACCTGCCAAAACAATGCAGACACCGATAATCAGTAAAGTTTCAACACCTTTAATAAAATGGCTAGCGGCCATGGGAATATGAAGCCACGAAGCGGGATTGGATAAAATAGTACCCATGTTTCTTGAGACCGAACCCACACCTAGAAAAAGGCTTACCACAACGCAGAGTATGCCGGTAATGATGGTATAGTTGGAGATTTGGATTGGAATAGGCGGCGGGGTGTAATCTCGAACCGATTGGTAGAATTTTTTGGTGGAGCGGTCCACACCAAAGCCTTTGAGCAACAAAAAGCCGCCGACAACAATGACAAGTACAATGCCATACCAAGCGATGGCATCGGGCAGGAAATAATTAATGGCCCAAAGAATGCCAAATGCAAGAACCAAAACGCCCGGTAACCCAAGGGCCACACGAGAATATCTTGGATTGTCTACTAATAGTTTTACGTATTTGGTAAAGACGGCGGCGGTTTCTTCGATGGATTCGCTGTGTTTTATAACGATGCGCTGGACTGAGTTTACTTTTACTCGGCAGCTAACAAGCGGCATGACGGCTTCATCAGAGTAGCCATCGGAGACCAATATGGCTTCGGTGGGATGAAAGGTTGCCATTAGATAGTCAAGTTCAGCACTTAGTTTTCTATCGGCGTTGACACCGCCTAAATCTGTGCCTGAGACGGTTGCAACCTCAACCACATCTCCGAACTGTTCTTTGGTTAGGCGGTCATAGAGTCGAACGGCTTCAAACATGGCGTTTGCATCGGGTTCTTCAGGATCGCTAAGGGCCAATGCAACGGCGCCATCAACATTGGCGGTTCGGCCAAGAAGTGGAGTGTTAACCCCCGCTTTAACTTCTAGATCCCCATCTCTATCAACGCATAAAATAAGGATGCGCTTTTGTGCGCCTGGATTGAGCTCTGGGGTAGTAGCCATCGAAACCGATAGCTCTTACACAGTCACTCAACATTAAGTTTACGCTTGTGTTTCGGTGTCGTCGTCGTTGCCAAGCATCATTGCAAACTCGTCCCAGCTTACTTTTTCGCCGCGGTTGAGTTTTTCTCGGGCTTCAGTGCCAATTTTCTCTTTTATTGCTTGTTCTTTGACAGCACGTTCAGCCTGCTCAAGTTTGCGCTTCTCATCATCACCTTTGCGTCTATCTTGATCTTCTTTTCGGCGAATATGATACTGATCACGCTGTGCAACCCGAATACCGGTTGCTTGGTTGATTAGTTGGCGAATCTGTTCATACATGAGATTATTTTGTTCTTTAGATTTAATGAATGATTGATGCAATCCATCTGCCTCAGCGTGTTCACGGCGCATGGTTGAGACTTTTTCCATCAAAACTGCATGCAGATCTTGACTCTTCTTGGCTAGATCAGTTAATTCTTTATGGAAAACATCTGCTTGGGCATCAAAGGTTTTACGGTGTTCAATGAGATCTTTGACTTTTTTATTCTGGATAGCAATTTTCTTATAACCAATGAGCTGAGTCTCTAGCTCCTTAACATTGTCAATTAAGCGGCGCTCTTCTTGCAAATCAAGCGAGGTGGTAGCAATTTTCCACTCAATCGCATCAAGTTCTTGCTGAATCTCTCGACGATTAATACGAGGCAGATTCTTTTTAAGAGTCTCAATTTTATCATTGAGCGCCTTGACTTCATCCATAATCGGATTGACATTAACCCTAACAGCATCTCTTTGCTGCTTTAACTCACTAACACGCACATTTAGAGCATCACGCTCAACCTTAAGCTGATTTATCTCATCACGAGACTTACGTGCCTTCTCATGAAGCTGATCACGTTTCTCTATGAACTTTTTGATCTGCTCACTATTCTCGTGGATCTGCTGTTTCAACTTGTCAATCTGGATGTTGATGTTTGAAATTTGACTGGGTATTTGATTATCTGTCAAGCCGTAGCCTTCTGAACGGAAGTTATCCACCTACAAAGGACTTCCGAATTTATATTAATAGCGATTTTTCCGAACAAAATAAACCTACCGTATTTTTAGCACTAAATTTACATCCCGCAACACAAAATACACAACCACCCCAATCCAGAAAAAAAATAAACCCCGACCCAACACAACAGAAACCCAAACCCAAATTATAATTTTATATACATCCAATTACCTTCATTGGGTGAAGTGAAAATATGACATTTAACTATGATGACCTGCTAAACCGCGCCTGCCAACAAATGCCCGAAGTTCAAGCAAAAAAAGAACGCCTAGAACTCCCCCGCATAATGATCCAAACCATAGGCATGCGCACCATAATCGCCAACTTTAAAGACATAGCCGATGCCCTAGACCGCGACCCCCAACACGTCATAAAATTCCTCACCCGCGAAATGGCAACAGCCGCCACCTTCCATGATTCCCGCGCCATCTTTCAAGGCAAATTCCGAGCAGACAGCTTTGAACGCCTGCTCCAACGCTACCTAGAAGGATATGTCGTCTGCCCCGTATGCAAACGGCCCGACACAAAACTCGTAAAAGAAAAACGCCTCACCTTTCTAACCTGCAATGCCTGCGGCGCAAAATCCTCAATAAAACAACTATGATGAGAGAACAGACTTGGACGTATATTTGAACGTCAAAAAAGTCGGCAACAACACTATTTTAGCAGTCTGTGACTGCGATTTATTAGGAAAAACACTAAAGGAAGGCAAAATCGTCTTCCACATAAAAGACGAATTCTACAAAGGCAGAAAAACCACAGTAGAAGAAGCCATAGATTTGATTACAAACGCCACCATTGTAAATTTAGTAGGCAAAACCTGTGTAGAAAAAGCCATAGCAGAAAAACATGTACACCCAGACGCCGTAGTTAAAATCGAAGGCATACCACACGCACAAATCATGAAATTCTAACCAAAAAACACCTGCACAGCCGCCGCCAGCGACATAGTTAAATCAAAACACAGCACTAACCCCTGCGTTTTACCCCAAACTAGGTCTCCCTCAACACAGTTTAGATTTTTCAACCCGCATTCACTCAAGATGCGCTATCTGGAAATAAAATGAGACTATTTATATGGAAATAAAATAAGATAGGTTTAGATGGAAATAAGATGAGTTGATTACTCAACTACATATCTATAGGTTACGTGTTCGCCAGCAGTGGTGCTTTTGCGGGTGATTCTAAGCACATGACCAGGCTGGGCACCAATTGCTTTAACCGCAGGATCACCAGATCGAATCTGGGGCATCTGATAGGGCTGCACCTTAAACTGGGCAAGCAACTGATTCTTTTCTTTTTCGCTAAGAATCTCATGGAACGGAACCAAAGCATGCTCAAAGATATCAAACACTGGGAACGATTTAGGCAATAACTCTACATTTTTCTTCTTTGCACCCAACTTTACAGCATGGGTATAGCGACCCTCAGTGATAACAATAGCACGTTCAAGTTCTTTTTCTTTCATAATCTTGTAGAGAGTATTCATAGCGGCTATGCCTACAGTGGCTTCACCAAGGATACACCAGACGATAGCACGTTCTTTATCCTGCGGAATATCAATTATATAGGCATATGCGCCTTCAAACTTTTCCTTCTCAACAAGCTTGTACTTTCTGAGTTTAATGAGGACTTCTGCTTTACGTTCCTCGATCGATTCCATTTTGGTGCTCAAACCACAAACCTCAAAGTAAGAATACTTGCAACCTAAAACAAACATTTACCCTTAAACTTTTCTCTCACCAAACACCAACCCAGACCAAAAAACCCAACTAACCAAACAAAACAACAACCACAACACACACAACAACACCAAAAATCAGCTCACCAAAATATATAACTTCATCAGCACCCATAGCTAGAATAGGTTTTTATTTTGTCTCAGGCTAATGCAGCTATTCTTAAAAATCTCATGCTCACCCTCAAAACCAAATCATTAACTTCTGAGAACCACTACAAGAGGGAAACAAGAGAAGTCGACAACATGTTCATAGATCTATTGAGCGTCTTTCAACGCTACTATGACCATGCCCCAGAAAGCGACAAACAAACCCTGCGCAGCATGCTAGACCTGATTATATTACTCTCCGAACAAGTACACTCATCCCACCATCAAGCAGAAAACGCCATGGACGACTTTAAAATCTACATAACCGCACTTGAGAGCAGCTACAAAAACGTAGATATGGAATTTGAAAAAGCCGTAGCCCAACCAGCAGAACAAGAAGCCGAAGAAAAAGATAAAGCCGAAGAAGAACGCACCAAAGCCCTAGAAGAATACAGCAAACGCGCCAGACCCAAATTCTACGAATAACCCTCTCCGCCGCTACTTTTTGCGCTCAATTAACTCGATAAGGGTTCCATCAGGATCCTCAACAAAGGCAATGATTAAATCCTCACTAAACATACGGGGTTCATCAGTAATGGTAACATTGGCTTTTCGCATAGCCGCCAAAGTTGCATGAATATCATCCACCTCAAAACCTAAATGATCAAAAACCCGATGCTCATAATCAGCCTGCAAAAACTGCTTCTGATCCCGATAAAAAGTTAACTCAAGCATACAACCCAAACGGGTAGGACCTTGAAGAAACACAAGCTCCGCATTAGTTGCCTTAACCTCAACTCTGCGCACAACCTCCAACCCCAAAAAACGGCGATAAAAATCAACCGAACGCACCACATCACTGGTACGAATACTCACATGAACAAACCCACAAGCCGCATTTGCAGAAACCGCTTGCGCAGAAAGCCCCTTTGGAGCTATAGGCGAGGGTTTACCTGATTTTTGCTCATCTAGAGCTTGGTTAACAAGTGCATCGGCTCGGGCTATGCAGGGGTTGCTTCGCCGTACATTAAAAAAACTAATTTTTTTAAAACCTACTCTTAGCTGATGTACTTGTTGCCAGAGCTTTTGAAGGTCAAGATTTTTTACGCTATAAACACCGTTTAACTGATTGACAACCAATTCACTATCAAGATAACAAACAACTTCCTCAGCCCCATACTCAGCAGCAAATTGAAGCGCCATCAACAACGCTACATACTCAGCCTGATTGTTGGTGCTAACACCCAAAGTACGTGCATCTGTTCTCACCGTCACACCTGCTTCACTTAGAGCGATATAAGCGGCCGCTGCAGGCCCTGGATTACCGCGGGCCCCGCCATCAGAGTAGAGCGTTAATTTTTGACCCATACAAACCCACAAACCCACATACACCAAGGGTTATTTAAAGTCTTAATTTGTTAATCATGTTTAGGGACCTGTTACTGCCAATTCACAGTCACATTCGTTTAAGAGGTATAGAACATTTAATCAGATTAAACTGAGGCGTCTGTTTGACAAGCTCCGCAATAGGAACAACCAAACTAAATTCGCATGAACTTCAATTTGCATTACTAAGGCATGAACATGAAAGAAGTTACTTTAAAGGATCTATACGGAGCAAACTAGACATAATTGCTGAAATTTTGCTATTTTGTGAACAGCATAAAACCAAAACCAGTATAATGTATAACACCAATCTCAACTACACCCAACTAAAAACGCACATGCACTCACTCACCACGCAGGGGTTACTAACTAAAAAACTCAACAAATACACCACCACCGAAAAAGGCTACCGCTTCTTGGAACTATTTGCCCAACTAAACGATCTGCTCAACGAATTCACAACCTAATCTCACAAATTATTTAGACTACCACCGAAGCAAAAATATAGTCAACAAGCAGCAAGTATTATGAGCGGCGTTCAGCGGCTTCAGAATCGATTATTTCAAGGAGTCTAACGACTCGTTTGCCCTTGAGGGTTTTTTCGGCTTGTGAGATTGAGTGTCTAGCGCAACAGATGGTGTCTAAGATGATGCCTGTTTCTTCATCAACTATTACGGGGTAGACTCTACATCCTGATGGGCGGTCAGCATATACAATGCATTGTTGAGCGGTGGAGTTATAGAAAACACAATATCCGCCGCTGTTTTTCAAGGTTGCATATCCCTCTTTGTCATAGCGTACAAATTTGCGGGAAGGGTGACCTTTGTTTTCGAGGCGTGCGATGTCTTTTTTGGAGAGTAACATTTCGGTTTCAGTGCAACATACGCCACAGTTTGAGCAACGCATAAGCCGTGAAGGCCCAGAGCACTATTTGAGCCTTTAGTACAATTAGGCAGAGGTTTGCATAAGAGAACAATTAAGCGGTTTTGCGTATGCAACGGCTTTTAGGGGTATGCGATTGCTTTTGCGATTAGTTAAGTGGTACTCAATTTGTTTGTTGTTTTTGCCTGCACCTTTGTGAAGACGAGTGAGATGAACATTAACAATTACAGCGCCATCCTTTAGATGTAGATTAACGTTTTTGCCGATGTAGGATTTGGCACTGTTAATACTAAAACTCTCCATTACCATTCCTCATCTTGATCGGCGATTTGACTCCAGCACTGCTGACAAATGGGCAGGTTTTCACCTTTAACTTGAATGTAGAGTTTTATATCCTCACAGACACAAACGTGATTCCAAGGATTTTTACACTGTTCCATGTTTACCACAACACAACCCCTTTAGCAGATTTTGCTTTTAAGACCCACCAAGAAACTACTCCCGCTAAGAGGGGAGAGGTAATTAAAAGTGAACCCTAAACAACAAACCAACAAACACAATCAGAGGTAATATTTGCACCTACAGCACAAAGCAAAACAAGCAGTCAGATATAGAATTGAATCAGAATTGTTTTATGATAAGGTTATGGTTAGAATTCTATGATTTGGGGTGTTATAGTTTCTTTGGTTATTCTAAGTAATCCAACGGAGGGTTTGCTTAGGATTGAGGGTGGGACTGTGGGGCTGCCGGGGTTTATGTAGAGGGTTTTGTTTTCCCAGGTAATGTTTGCAACATGGGTGTGGCCGTAAACAAATACGTCAAGGTCGTTTTGTTTGGTGAGTTCGCGTATTTTGGTTAGGCCAAAGTAGATATCGGGATCGTGCATAACTCCGATTTTCCAGTTAAATATTTTTAGTGAGTTGAGTGTTGGCAGTGTTTCGGTTACTGTTAGGCCGTCCATGTTGCCGTGCACGGCCAAAACTGGGGCGATTTGTTTGAGTTCATCTATAACGGATAGGTCTACCAAGTCGCCTGCGTGAATGATATAGTCGACGTTTTCAAAAAGTGTTAGTATTCGTTTGGGGAGATAGTGGGCTTTTTTGGGGATATGAGTGTCAGAGATTAGGCCGATGAGTTTTGTGGTGTTATTTGATGAGTCTTGGGGGGTTGTTTGGGTGATTTGTTCTGTGCTGTTACTGTTGATCATGTGGATGCTTCTCAGATACTGAGCTATGTTTTGTGGAAATAAAAGCGTTTATAGAAGAAAGAAGAAGTTGGGGGTTAGGTTAGGAATCGTTTGATGGTTTCGTAAAAGATGCTGGTTCCCCAGACTAGGTTTTCTATGCTTAGGCGTTCGTCGATGCCGTGTATGCGTTTTTCGTATTGGTCGTTGGGTTCTTCGGGGCGTACGGGGTGGAATCCGTAGCAGATGCTTCCGGTTTCTCTAAAGAAGCGTGAGTCGGTGCCGCCGGTTGTTAGGGTGGGGGTTATGCTACAGCCTGGGTCTGCTTCTTGGAGTACGGTTTTGATTGTTTCATAGAGGGGGGTTTGTGTGGTGGATTGGTTGCCGTCGTGTATTTGGATGATTTCGTAGCTGAGTTTTTGGTTGTCGATGGCGTTTAGTAGTTGTTTGATTAGGTCAAGGGTGGTTGTTGTGCTTTGGCCGGGCAGGACGCGGCAGTCAAAGACGGCTTCGCATTGGGAGGGGATGATGTTTTCTTTTGTGCCGCCTTGGATTATTGTGGGGGTTAGGGTGGTTTTGATTCGGGGGCGGATTTCTTCGGCTAGTGCTTTGTCTTTTTGGGCGAGTTCGTCTAGGATTTGGTCGCTTTTTTGGGGGTTGGCTAGGAGTTGGTTGATGAGGTCTTTTAGTGGGGGGTTTGTTTGGGTGATGTGGGTTAGGAATTCTTGGAGGGTGTCAACATAGATGGTGGGGGGTTGGTAGTTTTCTAGTTTTGTGAGGACTTTGTTTATGCGTGTGATGGCGTTGTCGGCCATGTTTGGG
>JAIRQQ010000126.1 GCA_031256395.1 Nitrososphaerota archaeon | reverse complement strand
CAGACTTGTGGTATGGTGTGACCTTTCTGTTTGTAGACTATGGCTGCTTCTCGAAAATCTACACTATACGTCATAACAACACAATAGCATAACGCAAAATTTAAACTAGTCTGCTATAACAAATGCAAGCTGAAACCATCAAAATTTGTGAATACACCCGATCTACCACTAATCCCACAACCCAAGAATACTTGGCAATAGCCAAACAAACACCTGAACCCTTGTTCCCCTAAACTTTTATCTTTTTATTTTAGCTGTCTTTTTGTTTTTCTGCTAGTTCGACGTTTTTACACTCCACCCTAGTTTCAAAACGCGGCTGAACCTCCAAAGAATTATCACCCTCAGAGGCAATTCTCTGCTCCCCGACATTATGCTTCCCCATAGACATAGCACCCTTATAGCTTGCATGAGCTTTGTCGATGTCTTCTTGTAAATGTCGCAGCTCTACATCAGTTTCATCCCGGATCCGCTCAGCACTCCATCCCTCCTGCACCCTAACCCCCACCCGCTCAGCAACCTCCTCAGCCATACGCACAGACAAACCCACCGCCCTAAGATCCTCCACAACCAATTTACCATCAAAAACCATCTCTTTACCCTCCCTATCAAAAACTTTAACCAAAACATACACCACCAAAAAACAACGATAGCAACATTGTAGAGTGATTTTTTAAAAAACTTAAAACTATGTGACTACAAGCAGATACAAAGACCAATCACGCTAACAGACGGTTGGTTTGTTTTTGTGGGGTTGGGTAAGATTTTAATCTGATTGATAGTTAACGTAGCTGGTGAAATATGTTGATTGTCGGTGTAAGCGGCAGTCCCCGAAATCAAGCCACAGAATACGTCTTAGGCCAAGCCCTTGACCTGCTTGGCCAAAAAGGGTTTGAAACCAAACTCTGGACCGTTAGGGGAAAATCAATACACTACTGTATGCACTGCAATTACTGCCTAACCCACAAAACCTGCGCCTACCAAGATGACCTCCAAGAACTCTATGATCTCCTCTCAACCGCTCAGGGAATAAGCTTTGCATCTCCGGTTTATAGCGGCGGTATTAGCGCACAACTAAAAACCGTTATGGATCGCACCCGCTCAATTTTAGCAACAGATAAAAATTTCTTTAGAGGCAAAATAGGCATGGGCATAACAGTAGGCGGAGACCGAGCAGGCGGCCAAGAATTGGCCCAGATGCAAATCCATACCTTCTATCTAATGAACGGCATAATCCCCGTGAGCGGCGGCTCCTTTGGCGCAAATCTAGGGGCTAATCTGTGGAGCAAAGACACCCTCGAAGGCGTAAAACTCGACACCGAAGGCCTTACGGGGACTCAAAAAAACCGTTAAACACTTCAGCCAACACCTAACACTCTATTCAAAACCTCAAAGTGATCAACAACATGACACAAAACAACCCACAAACTAAAAAACTCAAAGTAGCCTGGGGCATAACCGGCGCAGGCGACAAAATCCAAGAAATAATCCAAACCATGAAAGAACTAAAACAACAAACAGAGGACAAAGTAGACATAGATGTCTACGTCTCCAAATCCGCCGACACCATGCTCAAATTCTACCGTCTCGACGAAACCCTCAAAACCAGTTTCCCCAACGTCTTTATAGAATCCAGCGCAAACTCACCCTTCCTAGCAGGTATGGTACAAAGCGGAAAATACGAATTCCTACTGATTTGTCCAGCATCCTCCAACACAGTCGCAAAAATCGTCAACAGCATAAGCGACACCCTACTAACAAACGCCGCACTTATGGCCCTCAAAGCATTCGTACCCGTATGGATCATGCCAGTTGACTTTAAAGAAAACATTATCTACACCAAACTACCCAACGGCAAAGACCTAAAACTACGCGTACGCAAAGAAGAAGCCGCACAAGTACGACAACTACAAACAATGGAAGATGTACACGTATTTGAAACCCCCCAACAAGTCCGCGAAGGCTTCATAGACTGGCTCAAAACCACCAAACCCCCAACCTCCTCCTAATCCTCTATTTTTAAGGTTTCACCACCAAAATTTGGCTGATCTGCACTACACATTTCGTGTATGGTTGTTAAATCGATTTTTATTAATTCCTTTTCATCTTTACCTATATTTGTACTGTTTAGCGCTGAAAACAGCTTTGGTTGTTGTAAAAATCGAAATTTGGCTGTTTTTAGCTACCTATTTTTGGGTTGTTGTAACTTGTTGTGACAACATTGCTTTATATTTTAAAACCGGGTTAGCTGTTGTAGGAATGCAAAGATAGCCACTCAGTTGGGCGGGTTAGGTTGCTGGTAAAGCAGGCGGTTGCCCACAATGTTTTTAGCCGCTTAATTGCCAGCGCAGGGCTTGATCCGCCTAACAAAAATTTTGCCTGACCGCTGATGTGGTTGCGGGTTCTCTTGGTAGGTGCTTTAGTTTATTTGTTTGCAGAGGTTTCTTTGTTGGATTTTTTGGTTGGTTCTAAGTGTCTATGGTACGTGTGGTTCTAAAATGGTTTATTGTCCTCTTATTGTCAGTTGTGTTATGGTTGGTTGTTGGGAGGTTGGTTGTTGGGAGGTTGGTTGTTGGGAGGTTGGTTGGTGGGAGGTTGGGTGGTGGGGGGTTGGTTAGTGGGTGGTAGGGTGGTGGGGGGTAGGGGGGGCGGGG
>JAIRQQ010000114.1 GCA_031256395.1 Nitrososphaerota archaeon | reverse complement strand
GGTAATGGGGTAATATATGTCTGCTGATTTGTGCCCAGAATTGCGTCTATTTTCGCATAAAAACGCCAAAATAAAGGTCTAAAGAATTATATTACCCCAAAACTTGGGAAGTTAGGGTTTTCATTTTAAATGTGTGATGTTACATGCGAGTGGTTCAAACAACTCTGACTGAAGCCGAGCACACTCTGCTGGAAGAATATGCAAAGAGTAACTCTAAAACAATAAAAGAAGTGCTCAGAGAAGCCATTAAAAGCACGGTGGAGGGTTGTGTTAACCCTGATGATTCAATCTTCACCCAGCCCCAAGCGTAAAGCGAACTGGAAAACAAGAAAACATTTCCGAAGAACACGATAGGTATCTCTACAGTGAAAGTATATGATTTTCGTTGACACAAGCGCATGGTATGCCCTAGACCTTGAAAATGAAATTAATCATCAAAAGCTCGAAAATTTCTATCTGAAATAGCAACGGGGACCTATGGTATCGCTATAACGACCGATTATGTACTTGATGAAACTATGACGCTTTTGTAGGCCAAAAAGGGGCTTTCCTATGCAACGGCATTTATTGATAAAATACAGAAAAGTAAAAGTATACGTGTCTTTTGGGTAACTGACAATTTGTTCGATAGGGCCCTCAGTATTTTTAGAAAAGCCGTAACTTCTCATTGGAGCTTTACTGACTGTACCAGTTTCGCTTTAATGAACGATCTTGAGGTAACTAGCGCATTTAGTTTCGATAGCCGTTTTGCTCAAGCAGGTTTCCAGAAATTTCCTTGCTGAAAGATAAATTGTTGCTATTTCAGTCTTTTACCTCTCTCTTGATCGGGTAATAACATTACCTTTGGTATGGATAACGTTTGTATTGCTTTGGGGAGTGTATGCTTGGTTAACGGGCGATATTTGGAGTTTGTTTCAGAGTTGGTTGATCCTTGGTGGTGTTTATGGTGGAGTTGCATAAGATGAGTAAGTTGGAGTGTTAGTGTAGTTTAATAGTAGACTCCCAGTAGCGTTGTGTAGTCCAATACATATCCCACTATACCTGCTATATAGGACAGTATCCATAGAATCATCATCAGTTTTACTATCTTGTTGATTTTGGTTGAGTCAGTGGTTGCATTGGGGCGCCAAAGAGCGATAAACCAAACTCCAAGTGCAAGTGCTGGGAGTGAGAGTACGCCGTGTGCAATAAATTCTGCGATTTTGAGCGGTGAGCTGACATAGGTTGACATTGAACTGCTGTCTGAGGGAGACCACATCGCGATAACTGAGGAAAAACTAATCAACGTGGCGATAATCACAGCAGCCATCAAAAAGCCATATATGAAATGTTTGCCGATTTTTCTAAATCCTAGGCTTACTAAAAGCAGGCTTAACCAGACAGTTTGCATAATCATGTTGGTTTCTGTGGTACTCAAACCCATGTTCATCCAAATTGAGGGTATGACTATGGCTGAGAATACCACAATACCCACAATTATGATTGCAGAGATTATTTTTTTTGATAGTAAAGGGTAGCGTAAACTAAGGTTTGTTATTTTTTTGCTTTGCCACATAATCAGAGCTGAAACCGAACTTATAACCACAAATACTAAACCTGACATAACTAGCGCAAAAGCGGGTTGTTCCAAACCAAAAATTTGTCTGTTCCATAGGTTGGTGGCGGTGGCTTTGATGGTTGTTGTCAAGTTATCAAAGTACCAGCCATCTGGATTTGTATAGTTTTGAGCAACTTCGACTGATCCGATAAAAAAGCCTGTGGCTTTATCCCATTCTTTGATCTGTCTTATTGAATCATTTCCACAAGTTATAGTCCGGATTGCGCCCAGCACGGATTTTTGTTCTTCTTGCTGGATAGTTACGTTTTGGGGTTGTGAGTAGTCAAAGAATGTGTCGCCGGGGCTAAGATTGGCTGGGATGACGGTCCATCCGCCTGTATTTCCTTCCGTAAAGTTGAATTTCCAGACTGCACTGCCCCTTGTTTCGTTGGTGTATATGACGCTGACATTTATAGAAAACGCGTCTCTATCAACCGATAAAACCTCCATTCGGGCCCATCGCACGTCATGTGATGGCGGTACGTTGCCTGTTCCAGTGGTGGTGATGTCATATTCTATCCAGTCCCCTTCTTTAACGCCCACTGATTGGTCTGTATGGGCCGTGACTGTGAATAAGGCAAAGAATGTAAGACAAAGTGTTAGGCTCGCAAACGCTAAAGCTGTTGCTTTCTTCATCTTAATCAATAACTGGGGCTGAAGAACGTTTAAAAACATTTTCGTCAAACAATTTAGTGTTTTAAAAGGGGTTAGCTCATAGCAAATAGAACTTGTGTCATATGTTTTGGTGGTGTATGGAACGGTGCCTCTGAAACGGTATGTTTATATTGAATCTCCGAGTTTACTGACTACGCAATTTAGTGGAAAGATGGTAGAATATGTCTACTCATAGTAGTTTACGTAAAAGGAAACTCTCAGGCGGCAAAAAACGCGTTTACCGCACCAAGAAAAAGTACGAAGCCGGCGGATACCCAGCAGAAACAGTGCTCGGCACACCTAAACGCAAAATTAGCCGCGCTTTGGGCGGAAACCCAAAAATCAAAGTTCTAACTGACAAATATGCCTCAGTAACTGACCCCAAAACCGGAACAACAGAAAAATCTGAAATTGTCCGCGTAGTTCGCAACGGAGCAAACGTAGACTATAACCGGCGAGGTGTCATCACAAAAGGCGCAGAAATCGAAACCGCCCTTGGCTTGGCAAAAGTTACCAGCCGACCCGGAAGCGACGGCGTCATAAACGCCATACTCATAGGCAAAGAAAAAGCCTAACTTTTTAATTTTTATTTTTTATTTCCGTTTAGCAGGTTGCTCTGATGCCTGCTGATTTTTAATCTTTATCAAATGCTTGGAGAGTTTCTTAATTATAGCTTCTTTGTTTTCTTGCTTCTCCACAATTAGCATACCCATTTTTGCCCACGGCATTTTAGGATAATGAGCTTCAAGGTTAATCTCATTTTTAAGCCCCAGTCTATCTGCGGCTTCTTTAATTTCCCCTATCTTAGGCAAAAGAACCGCTTGATTTTTAGCAATACGACGACCCTCTTTGCGGCTCCGGTTTTGATCAAAGTATATCGGCCAGATAATGACTTTATTGTTGAGTTTGCGCATTTCTTTCACCTATTTCTGGGCATAGTATGCGATTAGTTTTTCGCCGGCTTCATTGATTCTCACAAAGCCATAGCGTTCAAACTGTATGATGTCGTCTGGCTTTAACTTTTTGCATGCAAACTCTGCAAAACCCTCTGTTACTGAAGCATCTTGCTGAATAACCTGTGCTGGATATTCTGCGCCCATAGGTATCCACTGAATAAGTTGCGCTTTGAGTTTGCGTACTTCCTCATAGGATTCGCTGATATATGACGCAGTTATGTTGTTGGCTGTTTTTGCGTTAATTTCAATGTTGAAGAGCTCCATAAGCCGCATCATCTGATTTGTTTGAATCACTTCAGCATCCTTTTTACTTACCCAAAACCTCGCAACTGCATTGTCACCTTCGGGTTTTATGCCGTATTCTCGCACACCCCGTTCAGGATGTTCTGGATGTAGTGACAACTTTGCATCAAATGCTTTGGGCAGTCCCACCACTTTGAGTTCAACTGGGTCTGCAACAAAGAAGTAACGGTTGCTTGTAGCATCAAGAATTTTTCGATTATGCGCATAGAGTGTCTCCCAGCTCAAGGTGACATCGTTGGGTTTAACCCCCACCTCAATAATCATTTTCTTGATCGCTTCAGGTTGAATACCTCGTTTTTTGAGTGCTGCAAAAGTGCCCAACCGTGGATCATCAAAATCTGCATAATCACCCTCATTTATACCCGCAACTATCTTGGATTTTGATAAAGCGGCACCTGTAATTTTTAATCGCCCATAATGGATTGCTTGGGGGTACTCCCAGCCCAGATGCTGGTACATGTATTTTTGGCGAACCATGTTGGTGTAGTGCTCTTTACCCCGGATAATATGGGTCATGCCCATAAGATGGTCATCAATACCCGCTGCAAGATTGTAGAGCGGCCAGAGATGATATTTGCTTCCCACCCGGGGATGCGGATACTTTTTGGTGTCGATAATACGCAGGGCCGGCCAATCACGGATTGCAGGATTGGGATGATCCAGCTCGGTTTTGACGCGAACCACTGCTTCGCCTTCCTGATAGGTGCCAGCGAGCATTTTTTGCCATCTCTGTAGCTGATCACTGGGTGGCACATCGCGGCATGGACAGGCTTCTTTGCCTACGGTTTTCTCCCTAAACGCCTCAGGTGTGCATTCGCAAACATAGGCGTTGCCATCGCCGACCATTTTTCCAACAATCTCATAATAAATCTCAAGGCGATCGCTTTGGATGTATTCTTCGTCCCAACTGCACCCTAGCCATTTTAGGTCTTGTCGGATGCTTTGATAGAATTCCAGTTGAGGCTTTTTGGTTTTAGGATCGGTGTCTTCAAAACGCAGAATAAATTTACCTTTGTATAGGCGTGCATACTCATGGCTCAACACTATCGCTCTGGCTGAACCCAAATGAAGCACACAATCCGGATTAGGCGAGAAACGAGTCGTTATAACGCTATATTTGTCTGCATCTGGCAGAGGCGCTAACTTTTTCTCTTCAACTTCAGGTTTTTTCTGTGTCTCTGGCCAGTTCTTCTCCACAATTGCTTTCTGCTCAGAAAGCGCTAAACTGTTAACTTCGGCTACAACAGCATTAATGACTCCTGAGAGCTCCTTGATTTGGCTACGGTATTGAGCCTTCTCACCCAAAACTTTGCCGACTAATGCGCCTGCCTGAGCTTTTCCATCATGTCCCACCGCGTTTAGCAATGCGGCTCTACGAATAAATTCCCGTAATTCAGTATCATTTTCAAGTGCCAAATTCAGTACGCCCGTCTTTACTTATTGCGTCTAATCAAGAATTCAGCGAACGCTTTTAATTTTTCCTTAGCCTGGGGCGTTGGAAGTAGCATGTCTACCTCACTCCAGCTCTCTACTAACATCTGCTCTGCGAGGGTTTTGACATGCTCAAAGGCGCCATATTTTTTGATGATAGTAATGGCTTCGTTGCGCAGATTCTGATCAGTTGTGTGCATACCCAAAATTTCTAGGAGTCGCGCTTTGTCGACTGCATTTGCTTTTTGGAGTGCACATATAACCAGCAGGGAACGTTTGCCCTCTGTGATATCTCCCCCAATACAGCCCTTACTCTTAGCAAACTCTTCACCAGTCAAATCCAAAATGTCATCTTGCATCTGGAAAGCAATTCCAATACACTCAGCTAAACAACCCAGTTTTTCAGTAAGTTCTTTGCTTGCTCCTGATAGAACAGCTGCCATCTTGGCTGCCATTCGCGCTAGTGTGCCTGTTTTGTAAGCACACATCTGAAGATAATCCTGCTCACTCAAGGTATCCGCATTTGCTATGCCTCGATGCCATGCAATATCCATAGCTTGCCCCATGCTAAGGTTAATCATCTCTTGCACATACACCTCATACACATCGCGTTGCATCTCAGCTGAAAAGGCTTCCCTATGTAGCATCAACGACAAAAGCGGCAAATAATACACCGCGTTTCCCGCATTGACCGCTATATCAACACCAAAAGTTTTGTGCAAGCATGGTTTTCCTCTGCGAACATCTGAGGAATCCTCTATATCATCGATAACCAAGGTGCCGTTGTGGATAACTTCGGGGATGATTGCAAACTCTAAACAATCTGCCTTATTGTCCAAAGCTTCACAAATAAGCATAAACAAAGCGGGACGCCACCGTTTTCCTCCCCGGTCAAGTATGTCCCAAACGGGATCAGCGATGGCTTTGTTTAGGGGTTCAAGATTGTAACTGTATCGGGGCGGATTAACCATGAAAAGCGCGGCATCTTTGCTGATTTTTCTTGGTATATATTTTTCGATGGCTTTATCGATTTGGGGTGCGGTTTGTTCGAGAAATTTTTCAATGTCCAAATTACTATGCTCCTTGTTTAGCGTATTTCTGTAGGCTTAATCCGCGAGCGGTAAGCCACTGTGCGGTTTTACCTATAATCACAACCGGTTTTTTGGGTAAATCCGTAACTGTTTGGGCTCCGGTTAGAAACATGATGCTGCGTAACTCTTCAATTAGGTCTTGAAGTTTTTGCTCGGTTGCTTTAGTGCCCTCTATGGCGGTTTGGAGAATCGGTTGAACGATGCTACCTAAACTGGCACCTACTGCGAGGGCTTTGGCTATG
The DNA here is from genome assembly GCA_031256395.1 of Nitrososphaerota archaeon. Lineage (GTDB taxonomy): Archaea > Thermoproteota > Bathyarchaeia > Bathyarchaeales > Bathycorpusculaceae > Bathycorpusculum. The sequence continues at coordinate 14,411 of JAIRQQ010000114.1, read as the reverse complement.
TCAGTGCCGCTTCGTATTCCGCCTGCGGCAATCAGGGGTATCTTGACGCTTTGTGCGGTCTCGATTAAACTTATCGCGGTGGGTATGCCCCAGTCCCAGAAGGTATTGCCCAAAGAATGCTGGACACCGCAATTGGGGTTTGCACGGTAGTATTCAACAGCCGCAAAACTGGTTCCACCCGCTCCTCCAACATCAATGGCTTTAACACCGGCGTCTTCGAGAACTTTGGCGTCTTCTGCACAAATGCCTGCACCTGTCTCTTTAACGATAACAGGCTGATCAATTGCACCGGCAATTTCTGCAATCTTTGCAACCATACCCTTAAAGTTAGTTTGTCCCTCGGGCTGAATAATTTCTTGGAGCGCGTTTAAGTGAATCGCAACGGCATCCGCATCAATCATCTCGATAGTTTTTCTAACTTCTTGTATACCATATCCATGAACAAGCTGCACTCCACCAATGTTGGCAATTAAAAATGCATGCGGTGCTTTTTCACGGGCAACACGGTAGGTTTTTTCAAGACTCTTGCTCTCAACAGCGGCTCGTTGACTTCCCAATCCCATGCCCAATCCAAGATTCTCAACGGCTTCCGCAATAGAGCTGTTAATTTTTGTTGCTTCTTCTGCTCCGCCTGTCATGGCACCCACAATTAGCGGGGCGTTAAATTTTTTACCTAAAAAGGTAGTTTGAAGATCAATTTGGGCTTTGTCAATTTCGGGCAAAGCGCGATGGATAAACTGCAAGTCTTCAAAGCCGGTTGTGGCTTTTTTAGCTTGCGCTTTCTCATCAAGACATATGCGAATATGATCGACTTTACGCTTACCCGTTTCTTCTGCCATTTTACGCCTACTCTATTTCAGTGCCCAAAACACTCTGGTCTGTTAAGGCTCTATAGATAGATAACCTTTTTGTCGCACCAGTAACGGTTATGTGAATGCCCGCTTCAACTGCTGGAATAAGCTCCGCAATCTTACCTGCCATACCACCAGTAACATCGGTACCCTGAGCCTTACCCAACTTGGGCTGTAGCTCTTTGAGTTCTTTCAAATTGAGCGCTTTATAGGGCTTAGCATCCGGATTAGTTTTGGGGTCACTGTCAAAAAGGCCATCTGTATCTACCCCGATAACAATTTTTTTAGCCTTGTATTTGAGTGCTAAATAAGCCACCAACTGATCACCGCTCAACACAGTGAAGCCCATCTTGTCATCAAAAACAGCATCCCCATAGAGCACTGGAGTGTAGATTATCTTTGACATGGCTCTAAATACGGTATCGTCAAAGAACTTAACTTTGCCATTATCTGTAACAAAACACGATGAAGGTGCAACACTTAGCGCAGGAATTTCATGCCAAATCAACGAATCCATAACCAACCCATTGAGTACCGTCATCATGTGATGGGTTTCTGCAAAACCAAACCGCTGGGTAGGGTCTTCTTTGTAGCCATCTTTGATGGCGTACTTGGCCGCTGCTGGGTGACCAAAGCTTCCGCCCCCATGAACCACAATAAGATTGTCAAGATCTGCACGCTTAATTTCCTCTGCAAGCTGATTTATGATTTCTGTTCTAGGGGTTGCCTCAGCTGTTTTGTCAGTGATGGCTGAACCACCGAGTTTAAGTATGATTGGGTTTGCATCGTTCATCGCACATCGTACCTGAATATCTGTATCTATGTTCTGCTAATTTAACGTTGCAGTCGCTCGCTTTTACTACAGAGCAATCTTAGGCGTCAACGGATTAAAAATCAATTAACAAACAAAAAAGAAGGCAACTTTCGGTAAATTAACCTGCTGATGCTACAAAATGCTTTGTCAACAAACCCTATAAAGCAAAGTACAAGCCCACAAAACAACCTAAGCCAACTACAAGTCACAGAATTTTTAGCCCATGCATTGCATGGGTCTGCTTGCCCTCGTTTGGTTTTTGCTCGAACTGAGGGTATCAGTAAATTTCAAATAAATCACGTTTGGAACGCGTCATCATAAAGCGGATTTATTCCGTTTAGCTCTCTGCTTAACGACGAAATTAACAAAGGTGGACTACACAAAAACGCTGACAAGGGTACGGAAAGTTTGTCGATATTACATTTGTTGTATCTGTGTAGATTTAACTCATCTGAAAAACAAATCATGCAGAACATATATGTAAAAAATGTGTGGGGAGGGGGTTTAATAAACAAGTGTAATTGCGGCTTGTACCTTGTTATCGTATATTGTTGGATTTTTTGCGTCTTCGGTGGTTATGTTATCATTATCGTTGCCTAGTATAATTTTAAGCGTAGCGGGTAAGACGGGTAGTATTATGGTTGTTTTTTCATTTGCCTTGTCTAAGTATACTTTGTGTTCAAAGAGTACATTTTTGAAGGTGTAGCTGATTTCAAAGTAGCATGAATTAGTGGAATTCGATGTAGCTTCGATCAAGATGTAGCCTGCATAAGCTGTTGATTCGTGGAAAATGTTGTTTCTATCGCCTGCATTTTGAATCAATGTTTTGTTGTAGATGACTGTTTTTGCATCCAAGTTTACGATTTTCTTTAAGACCTCAAGATTTTTATTTGCAGTGTCTAAATCGCTGTTTAATGCATCTATTTGAGTTTTTAGATCATTAATTTGTGACGTCTGATTCTCGTATTGATTTTGATTCTGCATCAAAATAGCTAATTCATTTGTCAATTTAGCTAATTGCGTATTTAGATCTGCGATGGTTTTTTCTTTTTCTTTTAATTCATCAGTGCTTGTCCCGGCGAGGGCGAACGCTGTGATTGTACTGGCCGCCATTATGATGCAGATTAGGCCTAGGACCATTACTATTATACGTGGCTTCTTTGTGTTCATTTTTGACTCATTTGATTGGTTAGACATTGTTTTTCACGATTAGCGCCTATAGGTGTAATTTGATTTAATGCTAAGTATCCGAACAAAGTGTTCAACAGTTAGACATCCAAAAATAATGTTAACCTTTGAATTGATAAACGATTAACAATGTGCAATGAACGCAAAATAATTGTCAACCGTCAATCGTCCATCAGATTTTTAGGGCTCTATTTGTTTGCTAGGTTACACGTTGCAGATGTGATGGTGATGTACATCTGATTTGACACACCCTCGGCGGCTGTGTTTACGCTACCTTCCGTCGCTTCCATGTATTCCAACGCTTTTACAGTTTTCAACTACCGCTGTAATCCATCATACTTTGCATTGTTGCTTTTTGTTGTTCCAAGTCCCTGATTGTTCCCTTGTTTGCTGTCCAGAAACTTAGGTGATGATGGCTGTGTCGTTTTCTATGGTTACTTTGTCGCCTGTTTTAAACTTTGTAATATCTAGTTTATCTATGCAGGGGATTTCGCTTATGATTGCTCCGACGGCAATGATAGTTTCGGTTTCTTTATTTATCAGAGCGGATGGTGCGGTACCGTTTTTTTTCATGCGGTAGAGTGTGTAGCTGCCAACAGTGCTGCCTTTGCCCTGAGGAAATACAAGGATTTTATCTTTGATGCTTTGACCTTGGAGTTCATGGCCTTTTTCAAGTACGATACCTGTGTTGGGGTCAACACCGCCATAGAAGCTAATTGGCATTGAGGTGACAAGTGCTTGACCTTGGATTTTGCCTTTGTAGATTATTCTGCCTTTTAATTCCATTTTCCACTCACCGCTGCATTAATACATTCTTTCATACTGCCCATCTTGGTTTTCATTAGATTTTGTCGTGAATAGAAACAACCCTTCGCTGATGTTGTTGCCAAGGCTTTAAATCTGCCTTTGAGCGGTGCGACTGCCATACAGGTGTCGCATGCAAATTTGCCGCCTGCGGCCTCTATAGTTACTGTGTAGCCGCGTTTATCCGATAGTTGTTTTACCGTTCGCGAGGTTGCAACCCAGAGTTCAGTGCCCTCTTTTACTTTTTTACCCATAAGTAATTCTGCAATTTCTTGAATTTCTTTTATACTACAATGCGGACAACCAACACAAACAAAGTCAATATCTGAAACATCATCGTTGATGTTGTCATAGGCGTTTTTGAGGTCTGCCTGTTCGATAGTTACGATTTGATCTGGCTGTTTTTGGAGTTCTGCACCCGGAGTTATGCCCTTGATGTAGAAAAGCGGTTTAGCTCCATAAGTTACGCTGGAAGCGCAGAAGCTTTTTAGTTCATCTAGTTGGGCGTTTTTGATGTTTGTGATGTAGGGAATTTTGTTTTCAGCTTTTTTACCTATTGCATAGCCCAGAGCACCCCAATCCGAGAGTTTGCCTAACTCGGCGTTTACCTTGACATGGATATCTGCCATTCGATTCTCCTCTAAATGTAGGCCATAGCAGGGGGTTTTGCCCACAAATGCGGCTGCCAAAGCCGATGGGCCGCCTTCACGGTTGGTTTTGGCACCTAAAACCGAGTTAGCAAACGTGACCGCGCTGCTCTCTGACCATGCAAGATGTTCGCCATAGATGGGCAGGTTACCAATTAAGTAAGGCGTGCAGGTACAGCTTACCAGAATACCCATCCGCTGGAAAGCATCGATGACCAAGTTTTGTTTTTCTGCAAATTCAGGTTCGATACCTAGTTGTTGCCAGTTCTCCAAGTCCATACCAGCAGGATTGAGGGTGGTTAGAACTTTGACTCTACCATCCTCTGCTAATGAATTGAGAAACTCTAGTCCCGCATCACCCAAGTTGTGGTAGGATACGCCTGCTACTTGTACACTTCCCACATCGATGAGATTTTTGGCACCAAAAATCTCACCTAGGGCAACCAAGATTTCCATGCTTTTGCGGACGGCATATCCTTCTTTGCCATCAAGCATTGCTTGTTCTTGTTTAGTTAATTCCATCCAATCCCTCAGAGGTACTTATTTAGATCCACTTTGATGTAATCTACTTTACTAAAGCCTTTGCCTGTTGAGACCAGAGGTGCTGTGGCATCTAGGCCTGCTTTGGCGGTTGTTGCCTTTTTGCCCTCTGATAGATCTCCCGATGGGTCAAGTGATGAGCCTGGCTGATTGTTGAGGATGATTGTGTTTTTGTCAGCTTGGAAGCGGGTAGCGATTGCCCATTCCACATCATGAGGATTGTAAATGTCTATATCTTCATCGACAACTATGCAGTGTTTTAATGAACCATGCCCTTTAAAGGCGGCTTCTATGGCGATTTGGCCGTCTTGGGGAGTTTGTTTTTTGATTTGAACAATAGCATGAAGCCAGCTGCATCCTCCTGGGGTGATGTAGACATCTTTTACTTGGCAGACTTTTCCTACTTCTTTGTAGATAGTGGGTTCTTTGGGCATGCCCATGAGGAATTTGTGTTCATTTCTTCCTGCTAGAATGGTTTGATAGATAGGGTTTGTGCGATGAGTTATGCATTTGATCTCGATGATGGGTTGTTGGCGGGTACGATCCACAATACCTGTTAGATCCAAAAACGGTCCCTCGGTGGTTTTCTCTTTGGTGATTCTGCCTTCCAACACATATTCGGCATCTGCGGGTACTTCTAAATCAATCGTTTTACATTTCACCAAATCCGTTTTTTCTAACACATTTGCCATGCCCAACTCATCAGCGCCCATTGATAGTGAAGTTGCCGCCGAGAGCAAAACCGACATAGAATTACCAATACATATGGCCACATCTAGCTCTCCGCCGGCTTTTGTTAGTGCCGTATCGGTGCCACGGTTCTCAACAATACGAACCACTAGATGATTTTTGTCTTTAAGCATAAGCCGATGAAAACACATGTTTCGGACACCGGTTTGGGGATCTTTGATGATCGATACCGCTGAGGCGATGTATCGGCCCCCATCTTTGTCAGTATAGCGCATGATAGGCAACTTGGTTAGATCCACATCGGTTTCGATAACTTCTTGACAGGGAGCATTTGCAACCAATTTAGGCGCAACAGGATGTTCGATGGCTTCTAATAATTTGGGCAAGAGTTGCTCTTTGGTGATGCCCATGTTGCGGCAAATCAATTCTTTAGAGGAAACCAACCCCGCTACCACCGGTACCGCAGATTCTTTAACGTTCTCAAAAAAAACTGGTCGCTCGCCTAATGCTTCAATGATGCCTGCTATTTCATACTCAACAGAGACAGGTTTGGTGATTGTGGTTAATTCGCCTGTTCTTTTTAATTCCTCAATAAAGCTTCTTAGACCCATTTATTTCGCCTCAGTCCATTTAGCTATTACATCTTAAAAAGCGATCGCCAAATTCCATTCCTTTCCTTGACTACAAACCAAAAAATGAAAAAAATAAAAATTAAGATAAATTTGGCGAACTAGATTTGAACGCCGATCTTTGTTGCCAGAAACTCGTAACCTGCGGTTTTAAACGCTGAGGCAACTTTACCTTGAACTTCTTTACCCGGTGTTAGAGCAACCATACAGCCTCCCCCGCCGCCTCCGGTAAGTTTTGCACCAAATGCGCCTTGTTTGCGTGCCATATCGACAAGAAGATCTAATTCTTTACATGAAACACCTAATTCTTGGAGAATCTGGTGATTTGCATTCATGAGCTCCCCCAATTTTTTGAGCTCACCAGCTTCTAGTGCTTTGCGGCCCGCAACTGCCAAATTCTCAGCCTGCTTAAAGAGTGGGTCATACTTTTTGGGATCTTGCTTTCTGCGCTCAGCAACACCTTCTACCATGTGTTTAGTGTTGGCGGTTTTGCCTGTGCTTCCAATTACAATCTCAACAGGGCGATTCATGTAAATTTTCTCAACCAAATCTTGACCCTCCGCGGGGTTCTTTTTAAACCACATCAAGCCTCCATAGGTGGCTGCAGTGTTATCGATACCGCTGGGGTTGCCGGCATATGCTTTTTCACCCTCATAGGCAACGGCGTTAATTTGTTCGTTGGATAACTTTAGTTCTAATTCTTCGTTTATGGCACGTGCGATGGCAACACTAGATGCTGCCGATGCTCCTAAACCGCTAAATCCTGGAAGGGATCCGCCAATCCAGATATCAAGAGGTAGATTAGGCTCTAGATTCATAGCTCTAAGCATACGCTCTATGGATTCAATTTGTTGGAGTCGTTTCTCTTCACCATAACCCTTGGAGGTTTTACGTTCATCACAGATGTGTAGTTTAGTTGATTTTTTAACTTCGGCATCAGTCGATGAATCGATGGCTGAAACGACACCGGGGACATTATGAACCACAAAATGCTCACCGAATAAGATGACTTTTCCGTAACCTGACCCTTTACCCATATAAATTCAACCTTGAGGTCCAATTGGGTTTTTGGCAATAAAAACATTGTTTATCTTTCTATCAGATAATCTTCAACCGAGATATGAGCTGTAAAACTGCTACAATGGGTATCCATTCGCCGTCAACAATCACTTCGGCGTGGAACCGTTTGTCTGGGTTTTTGGTGAAATACCAGATGAGTGCATAACTGTAGAGCATCCCAAAAACGACTGCAGGTAGATAATTGATGAATAAACCGTAAGCAAAGCATGCCCCGATCCAGATCAACAACAGACTGTTAATTATGATTAATAGTTGTGTGGTTCTTTTTTTGCCAAGATATAGTGGTATTGTTTTTGTATTTGCGGCTTTATCGCCAGGCATGTCGACGATGTCAAATATCAGGGCATTCACAAAAATCTGAATAAAGATATATCCAAATACCATAACTACCTTTTCTGGTGTTACTGCATATCTGAGTATTGGTAGAATGGTGCATATAAACGCCCAGCTGAACGTAACTGCGAAGCTTTTTATGAATAGTTGTTCTTTGAGTTTAGGTAATTTGTACAGTTTTATGCTGTAAGCAAGTCCTATAACTATCGGAACTAAAAGTACCAGAACGTCAATCAGGCCCTCTACGATACCGGTTGCAATAGTGATAATGCAACAGATAATTGCCATGGTGATGAAGTACAATCGGAGTTTTGTGTTTTGGTGGGGTTTGTTAATTTTATCTTCAGCTTTGTCGGTTATTTTGTTTAGACTGTACACTGTCATGGTGATTGCGAATATTTGTAGCAGAATTATGGGTTGTACTTTAACCTCAAAGAGGCTGGCGCTGAAGTAAACTAGCAACATACTGTTGAATGCCAGAAATAGCGAGGATGTAACAAAAAAGCGTGCGGCTTTTCCGAACTTTGTCAAGTTGTTGTTATTGCACTTTTGTGCTCTTTTCAAGCATTTTCCTGAACAACTGCTTTCCCCACTCAAGTCCTTCTTCCCCGTTTCCCCTTAAGTCTCTGGTGTAATCGTATTCTCCTGATAGGCTAAACAGCCCAAGAGACCAGACTTTTTCGGTTATGGTTAAACCAACTTTTAAATCATCATTTAAGTATATCTCGAGACTTCCGTCAGAAATATGTTTGCTTGTGTTTTCAGGGTCTGGATCTCTCTGTTGGATATTTTCTAAAATTTCGGGGGTGACGATTAAGGAAATATTGCCTCCCTGGCGGAGGATTTCTGTAACTGCATATACGTACTCTGAATGAAATATTGGCGAGATTCCCAACATGGTTTTTGAGGAAAGCAATAGTTCTATGTAGGTTTCGTGCACTTTTTGAAGGTCAGTTGCTGTGGCTTTAATTAGAACTGAATCTGTAAGGTCTCCAATTTTCATCATTAAAGTCGGCGGTATGCAACTGATGTCATGAGTCAACCAGAAATCTTTGTATTTTTTAAGTATATCAAAAGATTGATAACTGCCTTTACAGATTTGTATTTCAAGGACTCCGAGTGTAGTTAGTTGGTATGTGCCATCGGATTTTGTGGTTAGCTCAAGTTGCTCAAGTTCTTTTAGAGCGTGCAGAATTGTGGTTTCCCGTGTTTTAGTTTCTTTTCCTATATCTCCTAGTTTCTTTTTACCCTCCAGTAAACTAAGGAGTATGCTTAATTTTAAATCCGATCTTAGTGGTGTTAGATAGCTCACGACTCAGCCCATTATAGGGTTGTTATTTATGTATTTAAGGCTTTAAGTAGCTCGCGGATACGAATTCGATATGTCTATTGTTTTCTTTGCTAAATTTAAGCAGTATTGCTTAATTAGAGCAAAATATATATGACTTAACAATATTTGCAAATAACAGCAAAAAATTTCATCACAAGCACAAAACGCTACATTACCTGACCTGCAGGATATTTTAAACCACAAATTATCCTCGCATGGCGCCCACTCAAAACACTCACTGAACCAAAACGTATTCAGCAATTCGAGAGTGTGGATAAAAAATGTGTGTAAATACTGTATTGCCTCTGGCGGCCTCAGAACAAAAAAGTCAGACCGCATTAATTGTAGACGATGACAAGGCCATTCTCCGAACATTTAGCCTAATCCTCAAAAGAAAAGGATACACAACCGACACCGCCGAAACAGGCAAAGAAGCCCTGAATAAAATTAACTTCAACAACTATGACGTCGCACTAATAGACATGCGCCTCCCCGACATACAAGGCACCGATTTAATAACACAACTGCCTAAAAAATCCGCCAAAATGGTAAAAATCATACTCACCGGACTAATGCCTATAGACCCAAACCACCAAACTGACCCCAAAGTAGATGCCTACCTGCTCAAACCCATAAAACCCGATGATTTACTCACAATCATAGAAAAAAACCTCCAAAAACGCCGATCAAAAAATACTACATTTACACCCCTACAACCCTAACAACAAAGTAATCAAACTTAATTTTTAAACCTAATTTGCCCAATCTTAACTTGTTACTACCACAACCCTTTTTTCCTCAGAGAGAAAAACTCCAGAAAACCCCTATCACCCAAGTAGCGACACCTGCGTCCGACACAACAAAGCCCTTCTGACACAAAATCCAACCTCATCTTAACCGCCATGAGTTGTGACCTGACATTTTTTGCTGGTTAGGGTTACGGAATTTTGCTTCTAAAGGAAAACCAAACACTCCTTAGCCCCTTTAGCCTCAATTTTTACTGTTACTTGACGCCATTTAGCGGTTGGATATTTGATGTGCTCTCAAATTGTGTTATGCTTATATTTGTCGTTTGCAGTAGTTGTTTTTAAGGAGAACAAAAATATGCCCGCCATTGAAGTCGGCAGAATATGCATAAAACAAGCTGGACGTGAATGCTGTACCCGTTGCGTCATCGTAGACGTTATGGATAAAAGCTTCGTCGTAGTTACCGGACCCAAAAAACTCACTGGCGTCAAACGTAGACGCGTCAACATAAGCCACATCATGCCCATAGAGGAAAAAATCGATATCACACGTGGCGCATCTGATGACGAAGTATTCCAGGCGATAGAAGCCCAAGGCAAACTTGATGTCATGAAGGATTAAATCTGTGTTTTAACCTTTAATTACCTCATACTTCTTTTTCTTACATTTGTACAGGAGCAAAATAACAGAATGCCAAAAACGACTCCGCCATGGGAAATCAAACGTGAGCTTTTAACTAAAGCCGAAGACCGCACTGATCCCAAATACGGTTACAAACCCAGCGAACGCCCCGCAGAACAATACATCAAATATGGTACCATAAACCTCGACAAACCCGCAGGACCCACAAGCCACGAAGTTGCTGCATGGGTAAAAAAAATCCTAAAACTCCAAACAATAGGCCACGGCGGCACACTTGACCCCAAAGTCACCGGAGTCTTACCCGTCACACTCGAAGAAGCTACCAAGATGGTACAGGCATTACTCTACAGCGGCAAAGAATACGTTTGTGTTCTCAAACTCCACGGCGATGTGGACGAACCTCAGATTAAACAGGCTCTAAGCCTCTTTGAGGATGAAATTTATCAACGCCCCCCATTGCGCAGCTCAGTAAAACGCCAATTACGAACAAGACGCATCTACTACATTGACTACCTAGAACACGACGGCCGGCATGTACTTTTTAAAGTCGGCTGTGAAGGCGGAACATACATCCGCAAACCCTGCTATGACATCGGCGAAATCCTAGGCGTAGGCGGACATATGCAAGAACTCCGACGCTCCCGCGCAGGACCATTTCAAGAAACCAGCACTAAATGCGTCACCCTCCATGATGTAGCATACTGGTTTGGTGAATACGAACGCACCAAAGATTCGGCAAACCTTCACAAATTCATCGAACCCATGGAAGCCGCACTTATGCAACTACCCCAAATCATAGTCCGGGACTCAGCTGTTGACGCCCTTTGCCATGGCGCCAGTTTAACCGCACCAGGCGTTTTGCAGGTATCAACCGGTATCGAAAAAGGCAACGTAATCGCCATATATACCCTCAAAGGTGAAGCCATAGCACTTGGACGCGCAGAGGTCTCCACACAAGCTATCATGGATATGCGACATGGAACAGTGGCGACTTTGGCACGAGTGCTGATGCCGCGCAGTGTTTACCCCAAGGTTTGGAAAACTGGGGCTAGCGGCGATGAGCAAGAAAAATAAGTCCCAAGAACACTATTTTTCTTCAGCGCCTAAAAGCGACGAATGCTTTGGTATAATTCGCGCATCCCTGCGAGGTCGTAACTTTGAATTTATGACCTCCGCAAGTGTTTTTTCCAAAAAAAAAGTCGACCTAGGGACACATGTGCTTGTTGACGCCATGGTTTTGCCCCAAAAAGGTTCTGTGCTAGACATTGGTTGCGGATACGGCGTCGTAGGTATAACCGCAGCGACATCTAATTCCAAGCTACATGTGGTTATGACTGATGTAAATATGCGAGCGGTACGGTTGGCAAAACAAAACCTACAAACTAACCATATCAAAAATGCTGAGGTGCGCCACGGTGATCTCTATGAACCCGTTCTGGGGCTGATTTTTGATTGCGTTCTTTCTAATCCCCCTGTTAGTGCCGGTATGGACGTCGTGAAAGCTATCATAGAGGGCGCACCACAGATGATGGTGCCTGGCGGCAGTTTCCAGATGGTAATTCGAAGTAAAATCGGTGCAAAAATTCTCCCCGAAACGTTTTGCAACGCGTTTGGGAATTGTGAGGTATTGGCACGAGAAAGCGGATACCGCGTTCTTATGGGTAAACTTTCTGTTTAGTTACAAACACCAGCGTTTATACCTCTGTTGCCTATGCATAGTGAATTGTGGTCGTTTGTTTTGTAAGCGAGCTAAAAAAGCCTAACCATCTGTTTGAATTGTCGCCTTTTGTTTTGTCATTTTTGATACGTTGCTTTTGCTGGTTAGTTACATGTTGTATTGGTGAAAAAAGGAACAGTAAAAACAAGTCTAAACAGCCCTCAGCGTAGCCATAAGCGCTACTTACAAAAGACTGATAATGCATGAAAATATTGTTGCTTATTGCTGGGGTTTATCCTGAATTGTGTGTACCACAAAAATCATCTGTCTGATATGACAATTTTGTATGATTCTTTCGAGCGTTTGATCTCTATCGGTTGCTTAAACTACCGAACTACCGCAAAATACAAAAGCACAATTGTAGCTTATAGTGAAACAAAACTAGCATTGAGGTAGTATAGATGAAGCTGAATAAGACTGACGAGAAAGTCGTTGCAACACTACAAGCAGAAGGAAAAGAATTAACTCTCAAAGAGCTTGTTGACAAAAGCGGAGAACCCTCCAAAAAAGTTTTCCGCAGTCTGCGAAAACTCTTTGAGCACGAAATCGTCTCAACCCAAGCCCGTAAATACAAGCTTATGGTGCCCGATACAAAGGCGATTAAGGCAAAGCTTGCATCAAAGAGCGAAGAAGAACCTGAACCTTCAGTCTAAACTGTTTTAAGCGTCGTCCGAACGGGTTTGATGTTTGCATAGGTTAGATGTTACTATCTGATCCGTGAGGCTATTTGCCCTTTATGGTTGAACTGTGGGCGTTATTTGACTTCTTCGCGGATACGGACTATTTTTTGTAATATCAAAGAATTCTTATAAAATATTGTTTAGTGGGTCTTGTGCTTGTTCCAATCGTGGTTTAATTCAGACGTTGATCAACTTAAAATTGAAGAAATGGAGCCTCGAGCGGGCCTTGCTCCCGCGGCCTGCTGCTTACAAGGCAGCCGCTCTACTGGGCTGAGCTATCGAGGCATCCAAATGCCCAGATTATACAGAACATAAAACTTTACCCAAATAAAGTTACTGCTTTTTTTCATGAACCTGGCACGAAAGTAGTGTGCGTAAATTCCAAAGTTGTAGCTTTGTGCTGTTTGTGGTTGCTTGTGATCTGGTTGTTTTGATGTGTTGATGTTGTTATTTTCTTAATGGTTGTTTTGGGTGGTGTTTGTGCGGGTGTGGTGTATTGCTCAGGTGAGAAACTTTGCGTTGTGGATTGTTCTGTGAGTTGTCATCTTTTTTGGTGTGTTTTGTGGGGGTGTGTACGTTTTTTAGATGTATGGCGGGGTTAGTTTGTGGGTGTTTTGTGTTTTTTTGTGTGTTGTGTGTGGGTTGGTTGTGTAGTGTTGGTCTTAAAATTGTGGTTTGGGTGTGGTTTGTTGGGGTAAAATTAGATAATTCGCTTCTTTAACTGCTTTAAATTCCAACTTCTTGTTTGGTCTATTTGGAGCAAAAGCGGTCTGGGCTGTCCTGTATGATGCGGCAGGTTTATTTGAACGTGTGTAATTTAGATTGTTTCCCGATCGTTTAGGGGTACATCTTCAAGGAATTGAGGCTGTACGCAGACGAAGCAGTTGTCAAATGCCCTTTAGGGGGTATAAAGGCAAGCACGGTTGAAGTGTAGCGATACACTTATATTGGCCGGGTATGCTTCATATGCAATCCCAGTAACATGGGTTACACAAATAAACGATGCAGCTCCCCACCAGAACACGATGGGGGGTGAAGCGGTGAATAGGCGCTACTGGCGCTTAAAATGACACCATGCACAGGTCAAGCATATACAACGACGCCAAAACACTTAATTGGAAATAATGTGTGTTTCACCAAACGCCAAACAGATACTACCATTGGCCCGTAACATGCCACGCTGTCTGGAGGATGGCTCGGCTTGAGAGCCGAAGAAGGGCGCGGCAAGCCGCGATACCGCCTCGGGTAAGCGCAAGCAGCCTTAGAACCGAGGATACCTGAATGAGACTTCTCAACAACCGTGAGGTTGTTGCTCCTTTATGGAGCGGGAACCCCCCGAACGGAAGCATCTTAGTAGGGGGAGGAAAAGAAACCAATAGGGATTCCCTTAGTAGCAGCGAGCGAAATGGGAACAGTCCAAACCGAATCCCACGCAGAAATGTGTGGGAGATGTAGGGTTAAGGGCCTTACTTGCTCTTCGTTGGTAAAGCTGAAGTGGCCTGAAAAGGCCCGCCACAGAGGGTGACAGCCCCCTAAGCGTAAACCAAAAAGAGTTGTGAGAGTCCCAGACTACCACTCCGTGGCTTCGGAGTGGAAAGTTGGAAGTCACCAACTTCCAAGACTAAATACGCCTCAAGACCGATAGCGCACTAGTACGGTGACGGAAAACTGAAAAGTACCCCGGAATGGGGGTGAAAAGTGCCTGAAACCAGACAGTTA
>JAIRQQ010000083.1 GCA_031256395.1 Nitrososphaerota archaeon | reverse complement strand
CAATAACTCCAACATCAAAACCGACAGCCACACCCACATCAAAACCGACAGCCACACCCACATCAAAACCGACACCTACACCCACATCAAAACCGACACCTACACCCACACTTACTCCGACGCCTATTCCCAGTAAAGAAGGTCAAGTTACACCCACAATTACGCCGCCTGACGGTGGAAACAGCGGACAGGTGTCAAATATGATATATTGGGTTGCAGGATTAAGCGTAGGAATAGTTGTTTTTTTGGTGGGAATCCAGCGTTACCTTAAAAGATCCAAAAATTTTTAGGGGTTATAGTTCGATATTTTTGTTTTTGAGTTTATTGTCGATTAGGCTTAGCAGTTTGTCGGGTTGGATGGGTTTTCCTAAAAGTGCATCGGCGCCTGCTAGGTGTTCGGGGGGCACTATTTTGCCGCTCCACATAATTTTGAGTGCTTTAGGTGAGTTGTGTTCTATCATGGGGAACAGTTTTGTGCCCTCCATGTCTGGGAGACAGAAATCAATTAGGGCCACATCAAAGTGGTTGTTGTTTAATTTTTCTATGGCTTCTCTGCCCCTTGCTGCGACTGTAACGTTGTAGCCTTTTCTTTGAAAAATCCTCATAAATGTCCGCAGAATGGCTTGGTCATCGTCTATGATCAATATAGACGGCTTATTTGAGATAAACAAGTACTAAAAATCTCCAAATATAGTAGCGATTGGTTTGTAATATATATAATTTATGCCAAAAACGTTTCCTATCTAAAACTAGCCAAGGTGTAGATATTGCTCAAAATATAAATATCAGGGTAGCCGTAAGGGAGATGCCGAGAGTTGTATGACCACTAAGCAGACAAAACGGCGTATTCGCGTTTCTATTATAGGCAAATATGTAGGCTGGATGACAATTCGGGCTGTAGCCCTTATCGGGCTATTTATTGCACTGCAGGCAGTTCACAGTTTTAAAGGGTTTGAATATCTTGGGCTAAATGAAGCAACACAGGAGCTTGTTTACAGTGTTTTACTAAGAGTTATTTTTTCTTTGGCAGTGTGGTTCTTTTTGTCGCTTTCCAAAAAAATAATCATACCCGCAGCCATTCTCACAGTTTCTCCGGCTCTTGGAAAAATAGTACGCGATCCAACGGTTGCAAAAAAAACCAATAAATCCATAACCAATTACTTAACCTACTTTATCTACATCATAACAATAGGAGCACTTGTTTTCATTTGGGCATATCAATTCATCGGGACATGGTTTGCAGATCTTCTTGGAAACGGCTTAGTTATCATGTTAACCTTCATTTTGGGTTTGTTCTCCTCTAGTGTCTTGGGCAATATTTTGGGCTATGCTATTTTGGGTGGAACACACGAATTCAAAGTTGGTGACCGTGTGCAAATCGGTGATGTCCATGGTGACATTATTGATATTGGTTTCTTCTTTATCCATATAAGGACTATAAGAGCGGAAATTATAAGCATCCCCAACTTGACGGTTATGAACAAAGAAATCCACAACTATAGTTCTCTGCGAGATGTTGCGCTCAACGTACAGGTAACCCTTGGGTATGATGTTGATAAGGATCATGCACAAGGAACACTCATTGAAGCCGCCAAGAAAACCAGCGGGATTTTGTCTGTTCCGGATAAAGAACCGTTTGTCTTGTTACGGGAGCTTGGAGCTTATGCGGTAACTTATGATCTTAACGCATACACTGATGAGCCGAACCGGCTTGTGCAAATTAAAAGCGAGCTCATCAGCAATATGCTCATAGAACTCAAGAAGGCAGGCATCGTCATCGCGACTCCTACCCTTGTTTCCATAAAAGGTGAAGAGAAAACATTACCACAGACCATAACACAATACATGGATAGCAGAAAAGCCAATTAATCGCTCGGTTGCTTAATCCACACTTTAGCGTGGCTTTGTACCTTAATCCTCTTCTCAGTCTGCATTAAGGGGATTTGAGCTTTGATAAAACGGTCGTCAGCTAAGGGGAACTCTTTTTTTAGTGCGTCCTCAAGCTTAGGGATGTTTATGTGCTCAACTGAGCCCACTATACTCCAAAAATATGCTTGCACCTTTGCACGCTTCTTTTGGTTCTCCATTAGAGAGTTAGGCACAAGTTTGACCTTCCACAAAGTTGTGAGAACAAATATGAGGGGCGGCAGTATAAATGAGTGAGTTTTAGGCAGAAATAATTTGAGGTATAATAACAGGCAAAACGGTTTATTTGTTAAGAAATTTTTGTTTGGTGAAAATTATGGGTCGTATTGTGTGTAGGTTATTAGGATTTATCTTCTGCAGATAAGGGTTAGTGATTCTTCGGTGAAGTCAAGTACACTCTGCCCTTCAGCAGTTAGATGATAGATTTTTTTGGGGCGCTCACATGCCATATCCCATGCGCTGTCTATGAAGCCCTTCTTTTCAAGCGTGCTCAATAGTGGATATATCGTACTGGGCCCAAAATAAACACCGAAATCTTTGCGGAGTTGAGTTATTATTTGATAACCATGCATGGAGTCAGAGCTGAGAAACTTTAAAATAATTACATCAAGCAGACCTTTGGCAAGTTTAGCTGAAACCTCTTTCTGAAGTATAGTACTTAACATACAGCGATCATCCAATTTTCCGCTTAACAGCTATACCGCACACACACAGATATAAATCTTGCCAAAATACAACAATATTGCCACACAAAGACCATATTTCCCCACCAAAGCAAAAAGCTTCAGAATACAAAATAGCATATAGATTAGCACACCGCAACAACTTGCCAAATTTTAAAAGATTGCAAATAATACAACCTGACACAAACACTACAATACACCAACAACACCATAACTGAACAAAAACACACCCACAAGCACAAAAAACAACAAATCAACCCCACCCACAAACACACAACCCAACAAACACAAAAAACCAAACAACACAAAAAACCAAACAACACAACACCACAACAGCTACAACCACACCAACAAAACAACAACACACCAAACTACCCAACAAAACAAAAAGATACGCCATTCCAAATAGTTTTAAGCATTAACTGACACTATATAAACAGCCAAAACAACCACATATGAGGCATCTTCTGATGATGCAGTCAGTATGGAAAAAACCCGTCATCTGTATTTTTAGAGAACGATCAATAAATCCCGAATCAGACCCAATCGTTGTGATTAAAGCCCGTCAACTAACAGTAACTACGGAAAACAACTCGAAATATTTTGGTACCATAAACGATTTTTTTACCCTAATGGGCGACACTGACCAGCTCACCACCGAGGAGGGCAAAACCGATCACTATGTCATGTGCTGGTTTGATGACACCGAACCCGACATGACCCAAGACCTAAGACGCTTACGCGGAGTCCGCTTCAACACAAATATAACCTGCAACATCAACGAAAAAACCCAAAAAAGAACCTACAATGCCACCTTCAACGCAGAACAAGCAAAACTCAGCTAACAACAACAAAAAACAAACCACAATAATAATAATAATCAATCTCAAATGGACACATATCGGCTAACGGGTAGTTCCACAAGTTTTGATTTATTTTTGCAATAAGTTAGCTGTTGCTATATTATTGGCGGGTTTATAGTCGAATGGATGGGTAAAAAAAGAAAATACCGCTGGCCATAAATTGAGTCTATACAGGAACAAACAGAGATATTAGTCTAAACGCTATGCCGCCTATTATCAGAGCGGCACCTATGTTGGCAACAGATATTATGGCGGCGGCTTTCCAGCCAAACTCTTTGCCTAGAATGGCTATAGTTGAGACACAGGGCAAATATAGCATAGCTACCAATGCTAAAATGACCAGCTGTACGGGTGTAAAGCCTACCAGCAGGTTGGTTGTGCTAAGTATGGCTACTGCACCGATAAGCACGAATTCTTTACGTATTGTGCCCAAGATAAGCAGCACTCCGGCAAATGCGGGCAGGCCAAGCCACCAAACGGTCAAGGGCGCTAATGCTTCACTTAGAGGAGATAGTATGTTTAGGGCATATGCGGCTTGGATAAGGGTGCTACCCACCAGGTAGATGGGGAACACGACATATATGATGGATTTTGTGCGTGTCCAGGTTTGTTTGAGCACCACCTTGAGTGAGGGTAATTTAAAGTTGCTCAACTCCATAATTAGTCCTGTGGATTTTCCGGGAACCGCTTTCATGGCGATGCGTCCTAGTGCAAAGATAACTGCAATGTCAATAACATAGAGCAACAGGGCCCACTGGATTCCGACAAATAAGCCCACCATGCCAAAGAGGATAAGGGTGCGTGCCGAGCAGGGGGCAAATGTTATGGCAAATGCGGCTAATAGGCGCTCACGGCGGGTTTCCATTATTTTGCAGGCTTGAATGGCAGGTACGTTGCAGCCATAGCCCAAGATTATGGGGATGAGGGCTTTGCCGTGGAGGCCCATTTTGTGCATAGCGCTGTCCATCATAAATGCGACGCGGGTTAGGATGCCTGAGTCTTCTATGAAGGCTAAGAGCAGATAGAAGGGGATTACAAAGGGTATGATAAGGGTTAGTCCTGCGCTAAATCCGCCCCATAATCCGTTTAGGAGGATTGTTAGAAGCGGCAGTTCGGTTGTTAGGGTGGGGTCAACAGGGTAAATAAAGTTTAACACATTGGTGATTATACCTGAGAGTGTGTTGCCGATGAAAAATGTCCAGAGTAGTAACCCTGCGATTACTCCTATTGCGGTTAGGTAGCCCCAGATTTTGTGGGTTGTTAGCCATTCGAGTTTGTCTGAGAGGGTGTTTGTGCGTTCGCTTTGTTGAAGGGCTGTGGCGGTGATTTGGTTTGCTAGTGCATATCGTTCGGAGGCAATTAGGGAGAAGCAGGGTTCTTGGCAGTTGTGTTCGAGTTCGGCGGCGATTTGTTTTGAGGTTTCAACGATTGGGGGGGATTTGTTTGCGATTAGCGGGGTGATTTCGCTGTCGCCTTCTAAGAGTTTAATTGCCAGCCATCTTGGGGGATATTGTAGGTCAAGATTTTCTTTGGTGATTAATTGTTGGAGTTGGTTGATTTTTTCTTCTATGGGTTGGCGGTATTTTAGGGTGGGTGGGTTTTGTTTGTGGGTGGCAACTTTGACTGCTTCGCGCACAACGTCATATATGCCTTCGCCGCGGATAGCGGTTGCAAGAATGACGGGTATGCCTAGAGCGGTTTGAAGTTTGTCTTTGTCGATTAGCATTCCTTTGTTTTTTGCAACATCTACTTGGTTGAGGCATAGCACCAAGGGGGCGTGCATTTCTATGAGTTGGAGGGTAAAGAAGAGGTTGCGTTCTAAAACTGAGGCATCAACCACGTTTATGACGGCGTGGGGTTTTTCAAGTGCGATGTAGTCGCGTGATACTATTTCTTCCATAGAGAAGGTTGAGAAGGAATAGATTCCTGGCAGGTCGATGATTTTGATGTTGTGGCCTTCAAAGTTTAGTGTGCCTTCTGCGCGGTCTATGGTTTTGCCGGGCCAGTTACCTATGATTTGGCTAGATCCGGTAAGCTGGTTAAAGATGACGCTTTTGCCTACGTTGGCGTTTCCGGCGAGGGCAAAGGTGAGTGCAGGTGCATGTTTGTTGTTGGGGGTTTTGTTGGTGGGTTTTGGGGGAGGTTGTGTGTGAGGAGGCATGCTCAAACCTCATTGGGTGGGGGGGTTTCTTTTGGGGTTTCAACAAATATGTTGATGGCTATGTTTTGTCCCAATGCCAGCTTGGAGCCGCGTACTAAAATTTCGACTGGTCCGCCCATAGGGGCGATTTTGGCAACTTTGATTTGTGTGCCGGGAGTTAGGCCCAGGTCTAGGAGGCGCTGGAGAATTTTGCGTTCTCCACGAATGGAGCTGATTTTAGCGGTTTTTCCTGCTTTGAGTTCATATAGAGAGGTTAGATTTTTGTTGTGTTTGCCGATTTCTTCAAACCCTTGGGGGTGCTGCTTGAGGCAGTTTTCACAGTTAGAGAGAACACAGTTGGCACTGTTGTTGCTACAGGCGGGGGGATTAGAAGAGCTTTGAGGAGGTGTTTGGGGTTGAGTTTTGTCGTTTTTGTTTTTGTTGTGGATGGTGTGGTTTAGGAATTTTGTGAGTCGGTAGCGGTTGGAGGTGATTTTTTGGGCTTCTCTTAGGCCTTTTTGGGTGAGGGTGCTACCGTTGGTGGGTGAGTAGTTGATGTGGCCTTCTTGTGTTAGTTCTTGGAGGATTTCGGTTAGGTTTGTGGTTGTGAGGTTGAGTTTTTGGGTGATTTTTTCGTTGCTGGCATAGTTTTCGTTTTTTGTTAGCGTGTATATTGTTTTGATGCAGTCTTGGGTTAGTTTTTTTGTCATGTCACCCACAACATTTAGATGAATCTAATAATTTTAGATTATACTATTAAATGTTTACTCTCTTAAAAAAATAAAACAACCACCCACAAAAAACACAACACACCAAACAAACCCCCAACACACAAAATTCAACAAACCACTCAACAAATCAAAAAAATTCCAAAAAACAAACAAACACCACAGAGACTAATTACCTGACTTTTTAGCCCTTTTTATACACTACAGTCCTTATGTCTTCTTGGATCTTTTTTAGTTCAACCGTGGCGTCCCACTCAAATCCACTGGCCTGATCCCGTAGCTCTACCCGATAACCCGGCCGTAGTACTTCAAGAGCCTCAACCCCAGAAACACCCAGCGCTGAAACCTTAAATTGCAAAAAAGACAAAATCGCATAAGCAACATAACAAACCTTAACATGAGCCAAAACATGCGACCCAAGCCAAACACGAACAGGCCTAAGACCCAAAACACCCCTCAACACCTTAAACGAACGCTCAACCACATCCTTCTCAAAATACTTCAAAACAACTTCCCCAACACCCAACCCCGTATTATGAAAAATCAAAGAAAAACCAAAAAACTCAGCCTCACAATCCAAACCCCCGCCATCATAGAGACTCTCACGCCTCACCACATCAACATAAGGACTATACACAACAAGCAGCTTACCACCCAAATAATCCAAAGATATCACATAAACAACCGTATTTTTAAGAACCACCCGATTCTTCTTACAATACACCTGCGCCTTATCCACTCCGCCCAAAAGCACCTTGAAATGCTTATCCTTAACAACCCCACAAATCACCCTAAGATCAACACCCAAGGCCTGCTCAATGTTTGTTGCAGACCAAAAACCTCTATCTAAAATTACGCCCTCATATCCGCGCTCAACAAGCCGTGCAAGCATTTCTATAAAGATGCGTCTGCCGCTAAGGTTGCCCTCAAAGGTTTGGTGGAATATGGGAAAACCCCATTTTTCTGTGACCGCTAAGGCTATTTGGATGAGTTTTTTGACTTTTCCGTCTTTGCCTCGGCGGGGTTTGGTTTCAAGGCTGGTTCCTTCAAAGTAGGTGTCGGTTATGTCGATGACTAGGGAGTGGTTTTCTTGTTTTTCTTTGGGGAAGTGTGCTGCTAGGGTTTGTTCTATTTTGGTGAAGTCGAGGGTTTGTATTTGTTCTAGGGTTTGGTAGAGTTGGGTGGTGGTTATGTTTTCTATGTTTTGGGTTTTTAGGATGTCGGTTTGGTTTAGCCATTGGTCCATTTTGTTTATGGAGGGTCGGTCTAGGAGTTGGCTGTATGTTAGGATGAGTGCGGGTGCTGGTATGAGTTGTTTTAGGCCTAGTTGGGTTGCTAGGTGGTCGATGATTTCTATGTCGAGGTGTTGTTTGATGTTTGTTATTTGGATGTTGTTGGTTTGTACTTTTCTTGTTGCTTTGCCTTCTGCTTCTTTGCCTAGGTATTTGATTGTGTGTTGTTTTGGTTTTCCGTTTACTCGTTTGGATTCTACAAGTGCCAGGTAGGTGCCGGATTTTGTTTTTATTTTTCGGATGAAAGGCATTGTAGTGTAAATATTATACACTACATATTTAAAATTTCTGTTCTCTCAATTACGGGTAGTGTTCGATATTAGTTGAGGGATGTGTTGAAATAGGGCGTAGTGGTGTGAGATAAGGAGAATGTAAATGGCATTAGTGTCTGTAAAGTGTCCCTCTTGTGGAAGTACAAAGGTCG
>JAIRQQ010000012.1 GCA_031256395.1 Nitrososphaerota archaeon | reverse complement strand
GTGGTGTTGTTTTCTTTGGGCAGGATTATGATGTAGGCTTTGTGTCCGATGTATTCTTTTGGGCAACCTATTTTTGCTCCGTTGCCTATGGGTGTGACTTTGCCTTCGAAGTAGCCTGTTATGTTGTTGATTGTTAGGGTTGTTTGTGGGTTTTGTTTTGGCATACATGGTTTATACATTGTTTATACTTATAAGTTTTGCGATTAATGGATGTTTAAAAAATACCGGGAGCTGAATACATACATTTACTGTTACACATTTGAAATCGGATTTGACCATTTAGTTCCAACTGAAAAACTTTTAGAAATTTTCAACACTATATTTGACACCTATAACCAACTTCCAAAAAGGCCCTTCTGCACTTTAACTCGTTCAACCGCTATCGAAAGAGTTTACACAGTTTATTTCTACGTGACAAAAACAAGCGACATTTTCACAGTAAGACACCAAATCGCCAACCAAGTTTTTAGACATTGGGATGACGAAAGAGCAAAACTAAAAACAAGGGTCAACAGGCTAACATAGAATTTTACAATGCTGACTGATAGTACAGCAAAATAATTTGCGGAGTCAAAAAAATAAAGTTGGGTTAAAATTGAAAGAATCGGATGATCGTTTTAATGGGCTAGTATTTCTTCTTTTGACGTTGTTATTTTATGCGTTACAGCTTCTTCAGGGTAGATAATTTTAGCCTTTGGTGCAACATCGCGTAACTTGTCAATACCATTGTTGCTTGCAGATATTGAATCGTAACCTTTACGGCTTGTCAAAATAATCCGGCTTTCAGGTGTATCTTTGAGGTTAAATCTCCATTGTCCACATTCATCTTTGAATTGCTCAAACACCGGTCCCCGAATAGGACCTGTTTCTTCTTTGATGCTTGCGCTTGTCGGTTCTGCACATATGATTTTAGCTATCGGCGCGTCGGTTTTAACCAAGCTTATATCGCTCTTGAGTGAGTCTAGCGTTCTGAAGTCTCGGCTCTCACCAATTATTTCGCCGCTTGAATCTTTGAGGTGGTAAACGTATTTTTGGTTGTCATCATCATATAGGATCTCATAGACCATCGTATCTTTCAATTTTGTTGTTGATGTTGTCACTGTTGATACGTGATGCTTCTTGGGGCTTGTTTGGGCCTTCTTTACCAGCGGAGCCACAACAGCTGGCGCAGCAACCGCAGCCGCTACAGGAGCAACTTTATGCTCTACTTGATGAACTACAGTTTGTTTAGGAGCAACAATTGGTTCTTTGTGGGCTGTGCTTGTATGTGTGTCTACATCATTTTGGTTTAGGAAGCCTTTGCCACACGTTGGACAGGTAAGGTCAAGATTAGGCATCATAACGGCGTCTATTTCGTGGAGAACTCCGTTGTCGGCAGCTACGTCTTTTCGGTCGGTAATGCTTATTCCGTTAATTTTTGGGTTTAGGTGAAGGTGCCATCTATGGGTGTCAACTTTGGCTAACTGACCCTGTTGGGTTGTTAGAGTATCGTTTTTTAAATGTCTGATATCATCGATGGAGAGGCTCTCAGGAATTATGTGGTAATTTACAACTGCCTTGAGCCGGGCTTTGTTATTGAATAATTCGTCGAGGGTACTTTTGGGAAGTTTTGTGAAAGCTTCATCAGTTGGTGCAAAAACTGTAAATGAACCGGAACTTTTGAGGGTTTGAACAAGTCCAGCTTCTTGTATGGCTCTTGAAAATGTGTTTAGGTTATAAACATCTCCCATAATTAATTCAGCTAAATCTGCCATTTAGTTTCACCTCCTTTAATATCCTGATATTGTTCAGCAGAATTCTCGTGCAGGTTGTCTGATTTTAATAAATAGAAGGAAATTATCTGCCTGAAACTTTGCGGGCGCCTTTTCTTGCCTCATCTTCGGCTTTTTGACCTATATTTCTTGCGGTATTGCCTGCTTTTCTTGCTTCTTCTTGAGTTTTCCTCTTTGCTTTATCTAAAATCGATGACAAACTTTCACCTCCTTAAAAAGGACACTGCTATAGTTCTGTTAAGTAAGAAAATATTGCAGAACAAAAAGCTATGTGACTGTATCGTTTTTGCCACAGCACAGCGATAACTGAGTAAATATATACCATATAGAATTTAACATAATGAATGCAATAATCAATATATCCTCACAAACCAATCCCACTAAGAATAAAATGTATCAAACTGGAACCGCCAACCTGCCGCTCCACGGCGGCAAAGCCCCCACATGGCTCACCGGTCGCATGCAAAACTTAGCCCGCGAAATCACAAACATTATAATTGAAGAATACGGCACCACCAAATTCCTAGCCCGACTCAGCAACCCCTACTGGTTTCAAGCCCTATGTTGCACTTTGGCCTACGACTGGCACAGCAGCGGCGTAACCACTGTCGTAACAGGCGTACTCAAAACTGCCCTATCACCCGAACACCACGACATAGCAGTCTGCGGCGGCAAAGGCAAAACCAGCCGCAAAACCCCAAATGACATCACCTACATCACAAAAAAATGGAACTTCCCCCAACAAACCATCGACAACCTGCTCTACACAAGCCGCATCATAGCCAAAGTCGACAACAACACAATCCAAGCCGGATACCAACTCTACCACCACGCATTTCTAATCACAAAACAAGGCCAGTGGGCAGTGATCCAACAAGGCATGAACAACCAAAACAATACCGCCCGCCGCTACCACTGGCACAGCGAAAACACCAAAACCTTCATAGAAGAACCCCACAGCGGTATCGTCTGCAACATAAAACATGACAAAGCACTAAACATGATTGCCAAAGAAAGCCAAGCATCCCGCAAGGCATCTGTAGACCTTGCTAAAGAACCCCCAAACAAGCTGATAAAACTCTTGCAAGCCACAAACAAACCCAAAAACCAAACCTCCCTACAGAGATGGATGCCAAAAACAGATGACCCCTGGCTCCAAACCCAAACAACACTCAACATGCCCCGAAACATTAACTGGGAAACCCTAAGTCGCCTCTACGAATTCCAACCCCAAAACTATGAAGAACTCCTAAGCATCAAAGGCGTCGGCCCCACCACAGTACGCGGACTAGCCCTTGTAGCCGAGCTGATATACGGCGAAGAACCCAGCTGGGAAGACCCAGTTAAATTCAGCTTCGCATACGGCGGCAAAGACGGCGTACCATTCCCAGTGGAACGCAAAGCCATGGATGAATCCATAGAAATCCTCAAAAAAGCCATAGAAGAAGCAAAAATCGGCGAAAAAGAAAAACTACGCTCACTACAAAACCTACGACAGTTTATCCCAAAACCATAAATGCAAAAAGGCAGATGCACAAACAAAGCTACATATCAAACTAACGTTGCGCCTTGGCACCAATCCGGGTTCAATAATTTTTCTCTATCAGCATTTGAATAAAAAGGGACTTGGAAATCAGACTTTTAGGGTTATTACGCTTCCGGAGGTTGTTTTCTTGACATGAACTTGCTTCTCGATTCGCTCACCCAGTTCGGTGACATGGGAGATAATACCAATTATACGATTTCCGCCGGCAATATCAGATAAGGTTCGCACAGCAAGTTCTAGAGCCTCACCATCAAGAGAGCCAAAGCCCTCGTCAATAAACATAGCATCAAGACGAACACCCCCAGCATTTTGCTGTACCACATCAGATAAACCCAGAGATAACGAAAGGGAGGCCATAAATGATTCACCACCAGAAAGACTTCCAGCAGAACGAGTCTTACCGGTGTAAGCATCTAACACCTCAATATCTAGCCCCATCTTTTTACGCCCGTCATCATTATCGGTTTTTCGTAGAAACGAGTACCGATTTTGAGTCATCACTTTCAACCGTTGATTGGCCGCCTGAAGCACACGCTCAAAGTAGACTCTTTGGGCATAAGTTTCAAAGTCAAGCTTACCATTTACGCTATCCTTACCATTTGCTGTATCGGATAATTGTTTAACAGTAGCGTATGTTTTTTCATTTTTTTCAAACTCAGAACCGACACGACGAAGGTCTTCGAGGGCGTTTGTTGTTTTGCTTAATCGACTGTTGATTTCATCGCGCCTCTGATGTAGGTTCTTTGATTCCGATTGCACTGCTTTCGCTTCGGTTCGTAATTTTTCTAGATCAAACGGCTCTTTGCCTGCAGTCTCACATTCCAAGCGAGCGCTTTCGTGAGTAAGCCGTTCACCATTGCGCTCATAGTTTAATATTTGCTTGTTTAATTCAGTAAGCTCGTTTTCAGTTACAAGCGCGGCCCTATATTGCTCTTCATTGGTAAAGCCGTTTTCTTGCAGAGCCGCCTTATAGATTGTCTGTGCATCATCATAGAGTTTTAATGCGTTTTGTTCGTTTATTGTGCGTTCTTTTACAAGAGTTTGGGCAGACTCTAAAGCGGAGTTAGCCTTTACTTTTCGTTCGGTCGCAGAGTCCCAATTTTTAGAAAGTTCCTCAAGTGCTTGCTTATCGGCAATCTTGCGGGGGGTTAATTCATCTACGGTATTTTGTGTTTGAGTAAGCAAATTTGTAAGTTCCAGTTCAGAATTTTCCCCGTTAGCGTTTGGAATAAATTCGGATAAATCGATTATAAACCGTTTTAGGAGGGTTTTGAGTTCACTTTTAAGCGTTTCAACGGCCAGATTTAGTTCATTGTGTCTATTTGTTGTGTTCTCGGTTTTTGTTTTAAGTTCAGAGAGGGATTTTTCAGCAAATATTTTCTTTTCAGAAAGAGCGGTAACCGTTGATTGGGTCATACTGATTATTTCGGGCAATAGAGTTAGCGCCACGTTAATTGTTGCGTCAGGAATAAAAGGTGCGCGGTCAGTATCAAATCGGGTTATCATCGTCTCGAGTTCACCTTTTAATTTATTACACTCTAACGAGGTTGTTTCGCGTTTTGATTGCAGGTCTTCTTTGGCAACCCTTGCTTTTTTGAGTGTTGCTTCTGTAACGGTGGCATCAGATAATTTAGCGGGTGCAGGGTGATCAGTTGAACCGCAAACAGGACAGGGCTTACCTCCTAATAGGCTGTATGCGATAATACCTGCTTGACTGCAAAGAAATGCTTCATCTAACAGCTGATATTTTTCATTAGCATCATTGAAAGTAACATTTAGTTTTTCAAATTTTTCTTGCTCGTTTTTTAATATGGTCTGTTTGTTTGTGATTTTGGTTAGATCAGTTTGTAATATCGATAATTTTGTTAATTTATCTTTCTCAGTATTTAATTTGTTCATTATTTCATCATATTGAACTTGATAATCATCAATATGGGGTAAATTTTTTAGTTCATAACAGGCAACGGTTAAGTTGTTTTGTGTTTTGTTCAGTTTGTTTTGTTTATCTACAATCTCTTTATGATCTGTTTTTAGAGTTGCTAAGCGGGTTTGCTTTTTGGTTGCGAGTTCCCACTCGTTTAGTAAGGTGTTAAAATTGTTCTGCGCCTTGTCAAGAGGTGGCAAGGCTTCAAGTGCTTTAGTTGCTTGCTCTAATTCAGTGTTAGCGCTGATTTCTTGTGTCTTTGCAGAATTAAGAGCAAACTGTGCAGAAGTATAATTAGTTGCTGATTTTTGGGCTACATCAAAGAGAGGTTTTACTTTATGTAGCGCTATTTCGCCACGGACGGTACGTGTTTTTGCATTTGATATGTCTTGAGCTTTTGCATTATGTTCTTTAAAGTCCAGTTGAACTTGGGCGAGGTCAGCAAATTTTTTACAGATGTCTTCCGCTATAGCAAGCTTTGCGGCGAGATCACGCTCTTGTTTGTTGTACTCATCAAGTTGGTTATCGACTATGGACAGTTCTGTTTTATCCGTGTTTATTTGTTGACTCCATTCTTCAAACTGCTCGTTACGCTTGTAAACATCAACTTCGTAACGTGCGAAATCGCGAAGAATTAGCGCCCGTTCCGCTTCTTTTTTCTTAACCATATCTTTGAGGTGTTCTTGAAATTGTTTTAAGACTTCGGTGCCAAATATGCGGCGCAGTATCTTTAATCGCTCGTCTGTACCACTTTGCAGAAAACGAAGGAAATCGTTTTGCGCAATCATCACGATTTGCGCAAATTGATCACGATCAAGTCCAATAATCTCTGCGATCTTTGATTCTATGTTACGGTTACCACTCATTAATTTACCATCTGGCAAAATAAGGTCTGCATCTTGGCCCTTTTCTTTTATTGTACGCTTTATTTTATAGCGTTTATCGCTAGACAAAAATTCAAATTCTACACATGTTTTCATTTTTTCTTTTGCAAAATCAGAGCGGAGCATTTGAGGCCTGTCACGTGTTTTGCCGCTCGCCTCACCAAAGAGGGCAAACGAGATGGCATCAAAAATTGTCGTTTTACCTGCACCAGTTTCACCAGTAATTAGATACAACCCATTTGTGCCAAGCAGAGTAAAATCTAGTACCTCTGTACCGGCATAGGAACCAAACGCACTCATTGTTAGCTTTAGAGGTTTCATTCGCTATCCTCTGTTGACAACAGGTCCTTTACAATCCGTAACTGTTCTTGGCTCATTGCGCAACCACCCATAGCAAGAAAGAATTCGCTAAAAAGCTCATAGGGTGATAGTTGATTTGTTTGTTCCAAATTTTGATGTATCTCTGAGAAATCATGGTTAGTTCGTGAATTTTCAAACCTAAACGTCATAACTTTGGGATAAACCCTGCGAAGTTTTTCCATAGGATCAAGGATTTCTTCTTCGTCTGTTAGAATAATGTGTATATAATTATCTTTGATATGCGATGAGAATTCATTGCTCGTCAATTCGCTAATTTTCCCCTTAATTTCACACATATCATAAATAGGGGTCAATGGCAGGGCTTTTGTGGTTAGGTTATTTTTTTCATTTATTTCTACAAGTAAAACAGATTTTGTTTGGTGAATTTCTGAGAGGGAATATTTCAAAGGTGAGCCAGCATAACGAACATGTTCTACACCAACCTTCTGCGCTCCATGTAAATGTCCAAGTGCAACATAGTCAAATTTTTCAATTAAGTTTGTGTTAATTGCGTCAAGTCCACCAATAGGGTTTAACTCAGAGTCACTTCGGATAGGCTCGATGCCAGATTTAGTGAAAAATTGGTGTGATACAAGTACATTACGTGCGTCATAGTCAATATCAACGGTCTTAATTGCCAGATCTAGTGCAGTATTGTAGGTTTCAATTGGTTGTTCTTCAAAAAAACCATACACTGATAAGGGTTTGATAAAGGGCAGGAGCCAAAAGTTTACTTCTCCATATGTGTCATTTAAGATTACCTTTTGTAAACTGCCATTAAATGATCCACAAAGAAACAATTGTTTATCTGTAAGTAGTCGGTTTGCGTAGGAAATTCTCTCAGGTGAATCGTGGTTACCTGCGATGAGTAAAACAGCTACATTTGCATGGGCAAGGTCTGTTAGAAAATCATCAAAGAGCCGTATGGCCTCATTTCGGGGTATGGCATGGTCGTAGATATCACCTGCGATGACTATTGCGGTGACTTGTTCAGATTGTATGTAGCGGATTATTTGTTGAAAAACATGTTTTTGCTCTTCAAGCATTGAAAATCCATGAACACTTTTACCGATATGAAGATCAGATAGGTGTAAAAATTTCATAAATTACCGCCTGTTGCCATAATGGGTTTCATCAGGAATTATTATGCGCTGATTTTGTTTTGTTGTAATTTTTAATTTTGGATATAATGTATTAAGTGTAATATCGCCTAATGACTTGATAGTTTTTGGATATGTAGCGTAAAGTGGTTTGGATTGTTGCATTATTATACCGCTCGGAACC
This sequence comes from Nitrososphaerota archaeon, assembly GCA_031256395.1. Classification (GTDB taxonomy): domain Archaea; phylum Thermoproteota; class Bathyarchaeia; order Bathyarchaeales; family Bathycorpusculaceae; genus Bathycorpusculum. The sequence goes on along the minus strand of JAIRQQ010000012.1, from coordinate 8,458 downwards.
CATTCTTCTAAGCAACTACACGGTTAACGCCTTTAATTAATAGTGTTATGGCTACCTTGACATTATTGGTATAACAACAGTTCAGATAATAATCGAACAGTATTAGCGTTTGCCTACATCGGGGCTGTTTGTGTAATCGGTAGCATAAATTCTTAAACAGCTAATCATCATATTTATTGTTGCTCTATGAATTCATCAAAGGTTGGAGCCGTAGCCGGGTTTATTGCACCCATAGTTGCAGTTATCTGTATTCTATCAGCCATCGTGACTTATCCACTGTTTAGCTGGACCAACAACGCCCTAAGCGATCTAGGGGTTATGCCTGGGGTAACGCAATGGCTGTTTAACGGCGGCCTCTGTGTAACAGGGGGTTTAGTTCTGATTTTTGCAATTTTTGGCCTGTACAGGTATGTGGGTAAAAACTGGTCAGGCAAAATGGGGTCAGGAATTTTTGCCATATCAACAGTAGCACTAATTTTAATCGGGATCTTTAACGAAAGTTTTGTACCAGCACACTATATAGTTTCGATAGCGTTCTTTATTTTAGTACCCATCGCCTTGTTCATTTTGACCTATAACTTTTACCGAACCCACCAGTATGGGGTAGCTGGTTTCACAGCAGTCATAGCTATCATAGCAACTCTACCGTGGATATTAGAGTTCACACTACACTATGTACCAAACGTAGCAATCCCTGAAACAGTGTCAGCACTGGCGGTCTCTGTCTGGACAATCGGACTTTCCATAAAAATCTTCAAGACAACCCAGATCACAAATAACCATACGTATTAACCATGCAATAATCGATGCCTAATCAAACAACCAGTGACAATATAATACGATTACGCCAAATTTCCAATCAAACAGGTATGCCTGTTTTGAGGGAACCAATTAAATGATGTAGGCAGTCATAAAAGCCTCAAATAGAAACGTTCAAGGCAACGTTTCAATTTTTATTTATCGGGTTTTTGAAACCGTAGGGTTGGGTTAGGGTTTAGGCTGAAAATCCTGATGCAACTGTGCACAACAGTACGATGATAAAATAGGGTTGTATCCGCTTTTTTGGGCATATTCGATTGCTTCTGGGCTTGGAAATGCCACTGCATCCACGCCTGCTTTGAGGGCCAAGATGTCGGTTTGAGCGCGATGTTTACCTTTGGGGCGCATGCATCCAAGGGCCAGCGGAGTCTGGGGAAACATGGTTCGTGCAACGGCGATTGTTTTGGCGATGTCAAGGGGCTGTGGTGGGGGTGTTTGGGCCATTTCTGTACCGTGGAGGGGCATAAAGGCTAGGATAACAATTGCGGCAGGGTTGAGGTTTTCTTTGATGAGTCTTAGGGCAGTATATTCCCCCTCGAGTTTGCCATCGTTTAAGCCAACGATGAGATGCGGAATCACCTTGAGTTGTGCATCATGGAGGGATTTTAGTGAAGTTATGTGCTCTTGTAGGTTAATTTCTAAGTTGAAAGTTTTTTGAAATGTATTCTGGGAACCGATTACATCGATTAATGCGGCGTCTATGCCGGCCTGTTTTAGCAGAAAAGCGGTATCTCTTCTGATAATGCCTGTGTGGACAAACAGGGTAAATCCCAATTCAGTTTTAAGTTGTGCCAAAACAGGTATGAAATTATCAAGCGGCACTGATCCATTGGGTTGACATCCACCGCTTATCAGCATCCCTTTTGTTCCATCCAATCTAAGTTTCAGCCCCAGCTTATAGAGTTCTTGCGGTGAAGTCGCGGGATGCATAGTTTGGAGGGGTTTGCCGCCGCAGTGTTTACAGTTTAGTGTGCAGGCATTTCCAGTTACTGAAACCATAGCGAACTCTTGGGTTGAGCTTGAAAAGTATTTGGTTTTATAGTATGCAAAACTGGGTGCATAGAAGCGGATGGTTTTGCTCTGCGGTTTGAGACAACCCGAAACCAACAGCAGGTGTAGAGCGGTGTGATTTAGGTTCCATACCGTTTCAGCATTGATACTTTGCATGCTTAAAAATAACGCTGGAGACAATTAATAGCTTAACGCCAAAACATGCAATACTCCAAAAGAAGCACAACAGATTTCTGTTGCGCTCAGTTTTTATTGTTTCCTCGGTCTATGATGATGAACAGTTGACCCTTTTTGTCAATGAAACTTGGAATGTTGCCACACTGCCCAACAAGCGCCGCAGTAAAATCCTATAAACCTCCGAAGAAGACCTGATAACCGTCAAAGCAGAATACCAGTTTTCGAATCCTTTAGCATCGCCGACGCGCGAAGTATCACCCAAGGATACGCTTTCTGGGCAACCAATTCGGTAGATGGACCTACGTACCAGAACAAATGCAATCAGACACCAAAAAAATCCGCGAACAAAGAGACCGCACACCAGTTCCACCAAAACCAGAGGAATACTTTGAAAACAAATAACCAAGACCGACTGGACTAGAGTCCCTATTTTGTTTTTATTTTGGATTCATATCTTGTAACATAAACTGCATCTGCTAGCTAGGCATCAACATTTCTACACTCGACCTTAGTTTCTGAGCGTGGTTGGACATCTATGGAATTATCGCTCTCACACGCGGTCCGTTGCTCACCAACATTATGATCACCCATAGGCGTGGCCCCCTTGTAGCAGGTATGTGCCTTGTCTATGGCCTCTTGTAAATGCCGCAGCTCAATATCAGTTTCATCACGAATCTTATCAGCAGTCCAACCATCCTGCACCCTTGCCCCCAACCGTTCAGCAACCTCCTCAGCCATACGCGCAGGCAAACCCACAGCTGTAAGATCAGCCTCAACCTGCTTACCGTCAAAAATTTCTTCTCTACCACCCTTACCGTAGACTTTAACCAAAAATACATCTCCTAAAAGCCCAGTATACCTTTAAGAGCTTTTTTGAAAACTTAAAGGTGTGTGACTGCACAACTACAATAACTTAGCCAAACATCAAGTTAGTCAAAGACAGGATTGAATTCAATGACTAACAAACAAGCTCAAAGCGACACACACCAAAAATATAAGAACTAAAAACAAAGCGTTGGCTGGCCTAACACTGCAAAAGGAAACTAAAATATAGCAAACAAACATCAACAAAGCTGTTTGTAAAATCGTTTTCTGTATATCGAGCTATTGGGATAAGCTTTTAATTTGATTAATAGTTAACGTAACTGGTGAAGTATATTGATTGTCGGCGTAAGCGGCAGTCCAAGAAAGCAAGCCACAGAGTACGCCCTAGAGCAGGCACTTGGGATACTAAACGACAAAGGGTTTAAAACCAAGCTGTGGACGGTTCGGGGCAAATCAATAAAATACTGTATCCACTGCAATTTCTGTTTAACAAATAAAGTCTGTATCTTTCAAGATGACCTAAAAGAACTCTATGAAGCCTTCACAAAAGCCAACGGCATAAGCTTTGCAACGCCTATCTACAACGGAGGCATCAGTGCCCAGCTTAAAGCGGTGATGGACCGCACCCGTTCACTTGTAGCATCAAACAAAAACTTTTTCAAGGGTAAAGTTGGGATGGGTATAACCGTGGGCGGCGACCGTTCCGGCGGACAAGAGTTAGCACAGTGGCAAATTCACACCTTCTATCTAATGAACGGCATGATTGCTGTGGGTGGCGGTCCGTTTGGCGCGAATTTAGGCGCAAACCTGTGGAGCAAAGACACACTCGATGGCGTAAAACTAGATGAAGAAGGCATGCGAGGACTCAAAAAAACCGTCAAACGCTTCGGCGAATACATAGAACTTTACACAAAAAATGCACAGTGATTTTATGACAGAAAAAAAAGAAATTAAGAAACTCAAAGTTGCCTGGGGCATAACGGGTGCAGGCGATAAAATCCAAGAAATAATTGAAACCATGAAGACACTAAAACAGCAAACAGAGGACAAAGTAGACATAGATGTCTATGTTTCCAAAGCCGCTGACACTATGCTAAAATTCTACCGCCTTGACGAAATCCTCAAAAGCAGCTTCCCCAAAGTCTTTGTTGAATCCAACTCTAACTCACCATTTTTGGCGGGTATGGTGCAGAGCGGAAAATACGAGTTTTTACTGCTCTGCCCCGCCTCTTCTAACACAGTGGCAAAAATCGTCAACAGCATAAGCGACACCCTACTGACTAACGCAGCACTTATGGCACTTAAAGCATTTGTACCCGTATGGATCATGCCCGTTGACTTTAAAGAAAATATTATCTTCACAAAATTACCCAATGGTAAAGAGATGAAGCTACGGGTCCGCAAAGAAGAAGCAGCACAAGTACGACATCTAGAAACCATGGATGATGTACATGTATTTGAAACCCCACAGAAAGTACAAGAGGGCTTTTTAGAATGGCTTAAAAATAAAAGCGCCTCCTAACCTCCTTCTATATTTTTCAGATATCACGCAGATAAATGGGCCTGTTTACTCAGATAGGAACTTACATAAGCTATTCCCTGAAAAACCAAAACAAAACACTCTGGGTAAGACCAACCAACTAATCGACGAAATAGAGCTCAACCGGGATTATACACGGTATTCTGACTTTGAGCAAAAATTTTGGTTGTTGTAACAGGGTGTAACCACATTTCTTTATATTTCAAAACCGGGTTAGCGTATTGTCAGGAATGCAAAAGATAGCCACAGTTAGGCGGGTTAGGTTGCTGATAAGAAGGAGGTCACTCACCTACTCCTCTTTTTAGCTTCCTTATTTGTCAGCACAGGGCCGGACCCGCCTAACATATGTTGTCCATAGCCACAAACTAGCTAAAGGGGCATGCTTTTGGCTGTAAGATAGGGCTGATATACAAATAAATGATGATGCACAGAGACTTGATTGGCAGGTAAATATGGCAATTAAACCCGCAGGGTGTGGGGACTACAAAGAAGTAACCTATAGCAGGGCCCGTTGGGAACAGCTCAAAGCGCTTCGAGGAAAGGCAATGTCTATTATGGCTGCGTTGGAGGTGTTTCATATGGGCTCAACGGTTCATGGCAGTACTGCTAGAGGTGATGTGAAAGAAGATAGTGATATTGACATCTTTATCGCGGAGGTTCAGAACAGTTTTCTGGTTGAAACGGCCCTTGAACATGCCCGCCTAACCATCAGCAACCGACGGATTGTGCAGGCAACCCCTAGCAATGCCATGAAAGCCCATATCGAAATCGATGAACAAACCACTGTTTCTTTTCCACTGATGGAAATGCGCCGGGTCCAAAGAGAGTTTTACCGTTTCGGCGGCCAAACAAACCTCTCTGAACTCAAAGCAGATATGCGTGTGGTGGGGATTGATAAACGACTTATGCTCATAGAACCCACCCAAACAGGACACGTGGAAAGCAGCATCGTAGGCAGAGAAGAAGCGACATCTAAAATCCTTGGAATCTCAACTCAAACCGTTTTAAACCGGGTACATACCCTTCTTCGACGTGACGAGATAGGCCGAACAGGGATCTATATCAAAAAAGAGTTAGCACCACAAGAAACCTTTGAACTAGCAATGAAAAAACTGGTTGAAACTAATCCAGCCGTGCGCCGAAGAATAAAGGGATAAAAGATAAAAGTGTGTTATGAGGGGTAGTAGATGAGCTCTTTTTCTTCGAGTAATTGTTGTATTTTATCTACTGCCTCATAGACTTGTTCTTCTTTTTTGGCACCCACACAAACAAGTTTCCCGGCACTAAATATGAGAAAAACAACTTTGGGTTCATCCATACGATAGACTGCACCGGGGAACTGCTCAGGCTCATACATAACACGACTAAGTTTGTAAACAAGACTTTCAAGATCGATCTCTCCGCCAAGTTCCGCGGATGCAACGATGTTTTGAATATTAACGATAGGTTTCTCAGTAATTTGAATACCTTCACTACGAAGTTCTTTGACGACCTTCTCCACAGCACCCCGAGATTCCTTTTCGGATTTAGCACCAGTACAAACCATTTTGCCTGTCCCGAAAATAAGCGTAGCAGTTTTGGGTTTTTTAAGACGGAAAACTAGACCGGGAAAAACCGCAGGATTATACTCAGTTTGCGGGAATTTTTCCACAATTCGTTGTAAGTCGATTTTCTGATTAAGGGAAACAGAAGCGACTATGTTCTGGATGTTAATGATAGGTTTTCGTTTACTCATGCCAATTCACAGGCTTCTTTATATAAATAACAAAGCCAGTATATAAAGCATCTATTTATAAAGCGCTCTGAGTAACAGTTCACCCGTTTTAAGCCGCATCAAGAAACATTTAACCAATTTTAAACAGATTTATTAATTTTTAAAATATATTACAACATAATATGCATCTATTGCACACCACAATAACCCATAATCAACATTAATGGTATGAATGGACATGTCTTATGCCATAATAAATTGCAACTATAAACAACGAAATAAACACAACCTCAACAACTATGACAACAAACAACGTCATAACATAACCCTGCTGCACCGGCTGGACCGGAACCGTTGGCAGATCACCCCCAGTCTCCATACCGGAAGGATTCTCAGTGATAATCAACCCATCAGGCGCCTGCAAAATAAACACCACCACAGGCACCACTAAAGCCACCGCCAAAAACACGCCCGCAAGCACAAAAATACCTTTATGATGCATAAAAAACCCAAAAACAATAAGCCCATTCAAAGTTATAAGCCTTAAACAGCGCTCACCACAAAAAGACACACAAACAAGTGGGCCGTACCGGATTTGAACCGGTGATCTTCGCCGCGTGAGGGCGACGTCCTAGCCAGCTAGACTAACGGCCCAACAGTTAGATCTCAAATACAACGCACCCGTTCATAAAGCCTTTCCTCCAAACAACCCAAAGTAGAAGGAAGCTACAACAATACACAACATAACAATAGAAAATAACCCATTCACCAAAAACATACACATACACGAAAAATACACAACGCAATCATAAACAGAAAAATACAACTATCAGACAAAAAGGCCATCCAACCAATAAACATAGAAACGTATGTGTTTAGCTGTTTGTAGATGAAGGGTTTTTTATTCTTTGTGTGTCCCCGCCTCTTTGGTTATTATGATGTAGACTCTTCTTCCTAGGTAGCGTTTGGGTATGTCTGCTTTAGCAGAAGTGCCAATAGGCGTTACAGTGCGTTCTAAGAAGCCTTCTATTTCACTATCAGTCAGACATAGACCATTTTGGTTAACTTCAATTTTTCTTCCCATATAAACCACAACATACAGCTATCTATAGATAGCTTTATATGTGTTTGCCAACAATAAAAACAAACGACCATAAATGATGATGAGCTGCCAAACAACCATTGCAACCAGCAAGAACTGCCAAGCAACATGTCAACAACTCAGGCAGCTAAAAGAAGAAAACAAAAAACAGAAATAGACAGACTCACACGAGCCCTCCAAAGATACGAAAATCCCCATACGCCCCCATCACGACAACTATACAAAACCAGACCAACAACAATGCCTAAAAGTCAAAAACGCTACCCCGGCCCACCCAAAGGACACAAAGGAACCACAAGACCAAAACAAAAAACCCCCAACACCATAATACAACCACCCAAACAAACCACCTGCCAACACTGCCACTCAACAAGCATACAAGAAACCCACATCAACCACTACTTTGTCGAAGAAATACCCGCCCGTCAACACCGAGAAATACTTGACTACCTACAAATCCACACAGAATGCACCAGTTGTCACCACAAAGAAACCCTTGTACACCCAGACTGTCCACCACAGGGCATCTTTGGAAAAAACGCTCAAGCACAAACAGTTCTTATGAAATTTGACATGCGCCTACCCTTTGACAAAATCGCAGAGCAAATGGAGCAACAACACGGTCTACCCCTGTCTTCTGCTACAGCCTTTGAAATAACCAGCCGAGTCAGCGAAGACCTAAAAGAAGAATACCAAGAGGTTATCTCGCAGATTCGCGCTTCACCAGTGATTAATGTTGATGAATCAGTGATGAAGGTTGATGGAGTGAATCATTGGCTTTGGGTATTTGTAACGTCCTTTTGTACGTTGTTTGTTATTCGCAAAAGCCGTGGCAAAAAGGTGTTGGTGGAGGTGTTGGGAACGGATTTTTTGGGGTTTATTGGGTGTGATGGACTTAGGCCTTATAGTAGTTTCTCGGGCAGGTTGCAGCGTTGTTGGGCGCATTTGCTGCGTGAGGCGGAGGCTTTGGCTAAGGATTATGTGGAGGTGGAGCCGTTGTTTTTGGGGCTGCAAGCGCTCTTTTTTGATATTGAGCATTGTATGGATAATGATGGAGTGCCGGTTTGGATGGGGCTAGGTGTTAGGGAGGAGGCTGAGAAGCGGCTATATGCTCTGCTTAAGGGTTGTTGTGGTGTTAGGCGTAAGAAAGTTGAGAGTTTTCACCGATAGAGAGATAAAAGAGTTTGTGATAACCTTGTAAGCAAGGTTATTGTCATGGTCACGTGTAAGAAGTGTTTATCTGAAAAAATAGTAAAAAACGGCATAATCC
>JAIRQQ010000096.1 GCA_031256395.1 Nitrososphaerota archaeon | reverse complement strand
AATCGCCACACAAAAGCCCCCTGTTTCAAATTCGCATTTAAAACAGTTTATTCGCCATAGCTCGTCCATTTTCGCAAAAACGCAACATGTTGCGAAGCAACATATAGTTGCGCCCTTCTAATTTTAGGGAGACACCCGCGCCAAAAGCCGCAATTAAAGCAGACAAGCCCCACAACAGAAACATTTTCAGTTGTGGTTTGGAGGACAAGTCCCACTTGTTCAAATTTGTAATATTCTGGATTTGCAACAAGGGTAAAAAAACGCCCCTGCAAAAAGTGAACAACACTCTTAACAGGAGCAGGATAATGTTAAGTCGTCATTCTCCGAAAGTCTAAAATTTTCGATTTGATATTGTATTTTTTGTTGTTTGAGTGTATAATGTAATAGAAGGAGACGCGATGTTTGATGAGAGTGTCAAAGATTTACCTTGAAACTACTTTGTTTAATTTTTACTTTGCCGATGACGCGCCCGATAAAAAGCAAGATACGTTAAAATTGTTTGAGGAGATACGTCAAGGTAAATATGAGCCATACGCTTCGGATGATGTTGTCCGAGAACTATTAGACACGCCCGATTCCGATAAAAGAACCAAAATGGCGAATTTAGTTAATGATTACGGTATTGTTTTGCTTCCGTCAAGCGCGGAAGCGGAAACGCTCGCGGATGTTTATGTTAATGAGGGCGTGATTCCGCTTAAATACCGAACGGACGGCGTTCATATTGCGCTAACTGCTGTATTTAATCTTGATTTTATTGTGAGTTATAACTTCAAACATATTGTTAAACGAAAAACCGTTGAGATGACGGAGCTTATAAATTATAGAGAAGGTTATAAGAAAGTGGGGATTTATTCTCCTGCGGAGGTAATTGAAGATGACGAATGAACCAAGAGCGTTGAAGGAAATTCATGATGTTCGCTTGCGTATTTATGAAAAAACAAAGGATTTTACGCCTCAGCAACGTGCGGAGCTTACCGGTAAGACTGTGCGTGAGTTTGAAAAAGAAAGCGGTATTACGTTTCGTCGTTTGGAAATAACGTCAGTTCAGCGTAAGGCTGTTTTGCAAATTGCGGCAGAAACATAAAGAAGATTGATTTTTTAACGGCTTCGTTCGATTGTGCGGTCGCGCTCCTTTGATAGTTCAATTTGTCGTTTGTGTTCTTTGGCTTGTTCGCGGATATTAGTTAGGATTTGGGCTTCATATGGGGGCAGGTTGTCGATAACTTTTTGAAAACTTGTGTCACCGATGACGTTAAGCTGATGCTCGATTCGTTGCTGTATTTGTTGTTCGCGGGCTGATTCGGGCGGTTTACGCATTTGTTCAATCAGGCTGTTTATTTGTTCGTGGTCGGGGCGGGTTTCATTTAGCAGTTTTTGAGTGTGATAGGCTAATTCGATAGTTTCCTGTTTTTTCCTAATATCATGTATGATTATTTGTTTGGCTTTTAACTCCTCTTTCCGCGTGCGGATTTCCTCTTGCAGACGCTTTAATTCCTCATAGGCTTGGCTTGGGTCAATACTGAAACGGTTTTTAAAAAAGTCCTGCGCCCGACCTAATTCTTGCGTTGCATGAGCGAGTTTTTCATCTAAGTCCTTCTTTTTCGCAAACTCCAACATACGCACGTTTTGACGGACTTCCCGCAACTGCTCCGCTCTGCCCTGCAAAACCTCAATATTTTTAGCGTGTTCCTCAAGGAGTTCCGCGCGGTATTCTAAAGGCGGAAGCTCAAGCTTATCTTTGTTATGCTGTGCTATCAACAGATTTTTTGCCATTTCAAGCTCAATATATTTTTCTTTTAAGTCGTTCATGCGTTTGGCGGTTTGTTCGGCGTTGTTTTGTTGGGCTTGCATTTTTTCTATGTGTTGCATAGCTTTTTCAGCTTTAAACTGTTTTTCTAATGCTGATACAAAGGATGGTTCGGGTTTGGATTCAATCGGATTTTCTATGTACCGCGCTATTTTTTGAGCTTCGCGTATTTTCTGCAATTCATCTTCAAGCTTCGCCTCTTTTGCGATTTTACGTAATTCTTCCGTATCTTGCTCGATTTTTTCGGCTTTAAGCTGTGGAACTTCCTTTAGGGCGGCACGTTCCTCATTACGCTTTTGAACTTCGCGATTATGGTTGCCCCGCTCGGTTTTGATGCCCTTTTTCTCCAGTGCCGCTGCCTCATACCCCAAATGCACCATCGGCTCGCGGTCAATACCCTGCGCCATATACGAACGGTGGTCAATACGCTCCGCAAGACCCTTACGCTCAAACATACGATTATTAACATCAGCCCAGTTTTCCCGCCAACCCAAAAACAATGTTTTATCGTTCCACTCAACATTTTTCTTGCCGAACCCATCGGGCGTAACATGGCGGGTCGTAAGCATAATATGCGCGTGCGGGTTGCCGTCACCTTTATCATGTATAGCAAAATCGGCACACATACCCTTGTCAACAAAATTTTCCTTAATGTACTCACGCAAAACCTCGATTTGTTCCCGCAACTCAAATTCACGTTGCAAACCAACAACAAACTCCCGCGCAAGCTGTGCATCCTTACGCCTTTCGCGTTTTTCTACAGCATTCCAAAGAGTTTCACGGTCTTTATATTCAGACGGCGCGTTTTGGGGTAACATTATTTCGCTGTGCCTTACGCCCTTCTTTCTTGTGTAATCGTGGACTATCACGCCCTCTCCCTCGCGCAGTTCATCGCCCGCGCGGTACGCCGCCGAACCCGCCGCGTGAGAACGCAACTTTTCCCCTGCACGGTACGCCGCCGCACCAACAGAAGAACGCCCCGAACTACGACCGATAATGTTGCCATCGAAATAATAAATCGGCAACACCTACACCCCTATGTAGATGTCTATTTCTATGTTTTTGTAAAAGTTAAACCGTCTTACACTATGCCGTTTTTTTGGTTTGTTCCTCTTTAAGCTCGACAGTAAAAACAGCCTTAATAGAATACCACTTCAAACATTCCCTTTGAGCTTTCTTCAAAACCTTAATTGCGTTCTCTGTCGTTTCAGCCTCAAATTCACCAGTGGCAATGATTTTTCTCGATGAACCGTCTAGCATTGTGCAAAGATATTTACCGTTTGCACAATGATGCCAATCAGAGTGTGTTAACTAAATAATGTTATTGTGGTGAATGTGCTGTTGACCTAAAACTAAGCATAAAACTTGGCATTTATAGCGTTATTTTCCACGCGCCACACCATTTTTACTACCTTTCTCAGAAAAACAACACTTACACATCAACATAAACAATAACCCCACCCTTATCAACTCACCACCCAACCACCAATCCAACATTAAACACTATCAAAACATTATTTAATTAACACTCTCTGCACTTTAATTTGAACCAATAACTTTAACGGAAACAACTCCGCATAAGACGCCCAATTATCAGCAAAAAACACTGATACGTTAAATTTCTCAAGACGATCTAACATTAGTTTTAAGGTTTTGCTATCTCGGTTCCCACATTCCCAATCGATAAGCTGTTTAGTAGTACGACAATACACTTTCCAGACCCAGACCCTATTTTTTTGACACAAAAAATGCCACACCTCACCCAACTCAATAACAACTCACCCTGCGGAGCGGATTTTTCACAGGGTTTAAGGGCAAAATCCTTCACCCAATACAGAATGGTGAAGGGTTCCACTTTTAGCATACGACCAATAGCATTCATCGATAAACCAACCACATAAAAATATAATGCGAAAGCGTGTTTTGTAGCGTTTTTGTCGTCAATTTTCGTGATTTAGCGTCCACAGCTTTTACATTTGTAACGCTGTCTATTGTGATTAAAACCAGCTTTTACACAATACTAGCTTCCACACTTTGAACATCTCATAACTATCAATACACAAAAGGCTAAACCATCTTATCCTTTTTAAAATACTCTCCAAAAAAGAAAAAGGAAAATTATGGGGACCATACAGCAATTAAGTTAATGTCGCCTGTAGTACCTGCAGCGATGCTAGAAGATGGCAATACATCCGAAGAGCCATCAGCATAAACGGCAATCCAATGTAGAAAAGTGCAATCGGTCATAGAAGGATCAGCTATACCAATTGGACCATTTAACACATTATAAGAAACTGGATTGTTTGGAGCATTTATACCACCATCCAACTCATACGAAATAGTATATTGTATGGGACCACTCCATCGCGCAAGCAAAGAAAGTTTACCAGTAGTACCAACAGGAATACCATCAG
>JAIRQQ010000122.1 GCA_031256395.1 Nitrososphaerota archaeon | reverse complement strand
GGGGTGAGATATTGAGGTGTTAGATGCCTATACCGGCAAGCTACGCTCTGCGGGGAGTCTCTCGGGGGGTGAGTCGTTTATGGCTTCACTTTCGTTGGCTTTGGGGTTGTCTGATGTGGTGCAGCAAAATGCGGGCGGGGTTTGTCTTGATGCCATGTTTATTGATGAGGGGTTTGGTTCGCTTGATGGCGAAGCGCTAGAGCTCGCTATACGAACCCTATCAGATATTGCAGGAGGAAACCGCATCATTGGTATTATCTCACATGTTGCTGAACTAAGCGAACGCATCGACAAACAAGTCCATGTCAAAAAAACACCCACCGGAAGCACTATCACCCTAAAAGTATAACTCGCCTTCCTCTTTTCCACAAATTATTTGCAATCTGTAATCTGAGTTGATGCCACGATAGCTTTAGTTTGCTTAACCTATCTCTGGTTTGGGTGGTTTGTTTTGTGGGTTTATTTTTGGTTTGGGATTAGTTGGCGTAGGTTTTGGAGTGATTGTAGTTTTTCTTTTTCGCCGATTTTGGCTTCTTGGATGGCTTTTTTGAGAATTTCTATGGATTCATCCATTGCTTTGCGCTCTACTGGGAATGGTACGCCGTCTTTGCCGCCATAGGCAAAACTAAATCTCACTGGATCTTCCCAACTGGGTTCTGTTCCATATATTAACTCGGCTACAAGTGCTAGTCCGCGTACGGTTGCGGGGCCGACGCCTTTGATGCTTAATAATTCTTCATAGTTTTGGGGTTGGAACTCATAGAGGCGGCTCAGGGTGTCCCAGTTAATGTTTCGGGGCATGTTAAGACTCGGTTGGGTCTGTAGCCAGGGATCATCTGTTTTTGTTGGTAGCCACGTCTGTAGGGATGTTTGGTTTGGGGGTTTGTTTGCGGCTTGGAGGAGTTTTTCGAGTTTTTTGGGTGGTTCTTTGGCTAGATCTATGGAGGCTTTGCGGGTGGTGTGGCTTTCTTTGGCGGTCATGTTTAGGGTTTGGTTGTGTTTTATGTTGCAGGTGATGTTGTTGTTTGGTTCGTCTGTGAAGGTTTGGGTGGTTTGGCTGTGCCAGTGGTAGCGGCGTGCGGTGCTGGTTTGGGTATTCATGCCTTGTTGAATAACGGCCCACTCACCTTGTTTGGTTATTAGAAAGGCGTGGTGGTAGAGTTGGTAGCCGGCTTGGATTGCGTTGTTGTCGACTTTGGCTATGATGCGGCTTGTGTGGAGGAGTTGGTCGATGGTTTGTTGGGGAAAGTTCCATTTGGCTGTGATAGCTTGGATATCTTGGGGGGTTTTGCGGCTGGTTTTGCCTTTTCCGCCGCATAGGGCTATGTTGTGTTGTTCGGGGTTTAGGGCGGTTTTGAGTACTCCTGTTACTACGGTTGTTACGCCGCTACTGTGCCAATCATAGGCTAGGGCGCATCCTAGGGCTTGGAACCAGTAGGGGTCGCTTAGGCGTGCTAAAAAGTTGGCGGGGCCGTATTCTTCAACTATGATGTTGGTGATTTCGCGGGCTAGGTTTTGCATGCGGCCTGTGAGCCAGAGCGGTGCTTTGCCGCCATGGAGAGGTAAATTGGCAGTTCCCGATCGATTCATTGCGCGGTCAGGTAGTCTAGTTTTGTTGTAGCGTTATATGAATTGTTGCATCCATTTTGTCAACTCAACCCTTTGTATATATTTGGTTGGTTGGCGGTGGGTTGTGGTGAAAACAATACAGTCACATAGCTTTTTGTTTTGCATTATTTCTCTTTAGTCTGAACTATGGCAGAGTTTTTTTAGGAGGTGAAAGTTTGTCGTCGATTTTAGATAAAGCAAAACGAAAAACTGAAGAAGAAACAAGAAAAGCTGGCAGCACAGCCAAAAACATAGGCCAAAGAGCCGAGGATGAAGCCAAAAAAGGCGCCCGCAAAGTCTCAGGCAAATAATCCCCCATATAGTTGTTTTTAAAATCAGACAAACCTCAGGGAAATCCCTGCTAACAACAACAATGTATGTATTAGGAGGTGAAATATATGGCAGATTTAGCAGATTTAATTATGGGCGATGTTTATAATCTCAACACGTTTTCCAGAGCTTTGCGTGAGGCTGGTTTGGTTGATTTTCTCAAAGGCGCGGGTCCTTTTACTGTTTTTGCACCCACTGATGAGGCCTTCACAAAACTATCCAAGAGCACCCTTGACGAATTATTTGCTAATAAAAATCGCCTAAAAGCAATTGTAAATTACCACATTATCTCTGAGAGTCTCACAGTTGAGGACCTCAGGCATCTAAAAAACGATACCCTAACAACCCAACAAGGCCAACTAGCCAAAGTTGACCCGCATAGATGGCATCTGCATCTAACCCCCAAAATAAATGGCATACATATCACCGATCGAAAAGACGTAACCGCCGACAACGGAATACTCCACGAAATAAATGCCGTCATGATGCCCAACTTCGATCTCACCTGCCCCGCCTGCGGACAAGGCTTTCTAAACCAAAACGACCTAGAAACCCACACAAACACCGCACACAAACAACAACCACCCACCCCAAGCGCCCCCCAACACACAACCACAACCACCACAACAACAATCGAGCACAAAATTGCACCCGCCGCCACAGCCGCAGTTACCGCTACAGCACCAGCCGTTGTAGCACCACTCATAAAAAAGACACAAACCAAAACAATCCCCAAAACTACAACCACAACCACCACTACATCAGTAGCTGAGCGCTTCAATGATACCCTGATTTATGAGGTTCTCTACGATGAAGACAACCAGACCTATCTCTATCATCTCAAAGACGCAAACGGCGAAATAATCGCAGAAAGTCTCGACTCAAAACCCCTTGAGACACTCAACAACGACATAAAACAAGTAAAAACCTATGCCCCAATAGCCAAAACCATAAGCGCCGAACCAACCACAACCACGCATCTAAAAGAAGAAACCGACCCTATCCACGGACCAGTATTTGAACAATACAAAGACGACGAGAACAACTGGCGATTTAACCTAAAAGACACCCCCGAAGGCCCAACAATCCTAACAAGCCGCAAAAGCTACGACACACTATACGCAAGCAACAACGCCATAGACAAAATACGCAAAATCGCACCAAACGCCAAAACCATCTACCCACAAGAAACAAACAACACACACAAATACACTACCCAAACAAAAACCCAAAAAGAAGAAATACTAACCCACCACTAACCAACAACACACAACAACAATACCCACCACATTTTTTTAAACCTACAACCAACTTTTCATCCAACCCTGCTCTAAACTCGCATAAAATATAAATCGCCTCATTACACCTTATTATTGACTCCTGTGAGCTAAATGACCCCTTTTACCCACTACAAAATATTCACAGCCATATCACCCTCCAAATATGTCTCTTTTAGATCACTTTGCTCTAAACATTTTGCTGAGAAGGAGAGTCAAAAAAATATTGCTCAACCCGAGCCCTATATCAAGAAAACCTCAAACTCAAACAAACAAAAACGTCTCTTTGTTTTGTTAGCGGCAATAGTTTTGTTCACCCTCACCCTGCTCACCATAGTCTATGTCCTCAACTCTGCTCCCAATATAGCGCCTGAGGCGTATCATGATGAATTGGTTCTGTATGCTCTGGAACTCATCAACCTAGATCGCACCGCACATGGACTACAAAATGTAACTCTGAGCATCATCAATTGTGGTCAATTACATGCTGAAGATATGCTAAAAAACAACTATTTTAGCCACTGGAATCAAGACGGCCACACACCCGACATGAGATACACCCTCTCAGGCGGCCAAGGTGCAGTCACAGAAAACATTGCATACAGCACCGGACTAACCAACAGAAATTTTTACAACAAAGCCAAAACAACCCTTGAAAGATTACAATATCTCATGATGTATGACGATACAGAATGGGACTGGGGACACAGAGACAACATACTAAACCCCCTCCATACCACCGTAAGTATTGGCATCGCCTACCAAGACCAGCGCATCTATCTGGTCCAAGATTTCGAGGACACACCCCTCATATGGGACACACTAAATGTTAGTGACCCAAATCAAATAACTCTAAGCGGCACCACATCAAATTCAGAGTATATCCCCGCGAGTCTTTTTGTTTTTTATTCCAACCCTAACCCTCTAACCGTTAATCAACTAGAAAATGCGCCCTACAACGGATCATACAATCCCGGAACCCTAATTGCCTCAATAGTACCACCCGCCCGTCCAGGCTATTATTATAATTGGAGCAACTACCCCCTCGATGGTATAGAAGCAACCAGTTGGAACCAAACTAATACCAGTTTCCAAATCAGTTTCAGCTTAGCCAAAACCATAAACAATCACCAAAAAGGCATCTATACCCTCTATCTGCTATCCGGCGCAAATACAACTGATGCCCTTCTCACATACTCAATCTGGATAACTTAACCAATTGGTTTCACTTAGCGGAAAGCAGAAATGTTGCAACCGTGATTGTATCTGTGTGAGGGAGTAAGCGGTTGAAATCATTTGTTCAAATAAATTTCAAACGGGCTATTAGTTTTGGCAGTCTCTACCTAATTATTGGCAACGTAATGTCTCTTGTAATTAGCGCTCTATTTAGCTGGACCGCTTCTATAGCTGATGAGGGTATACTATTTATTTCTCAACTAGGTACCCTTATGCTTCCCTTGTTTGCTGTCATGGGCAGTGTAGGCGGGTTGATGGTTTTTGTCAGCGACCGAACCAAGGGCGTCTTTGAGTACTTGATTGCCTATGGCGTCAATGTCTATGAGATTTTCTGGTCAACCTTACTGGTCAGTTTTGGGCTAGTTACGATAGTTTTGGGAATCTCCATAACAGGCAACATGGTTTTCTCCCTGCTATTCAGCGGCTCAATACCCTTTACTATGATAGAAACACTGCTGATCTACACAATACCGCTTAGTTACGCTTCTTCGGCCTTTATGTGCATGGCTGGGATGATTTGGTCTTCGCTTACAGTTGGAATCCCCGGAGTCAACAGCCCCGTTGGCATATCCATGATTCTAGGAATTGGCCCCAGCTTGGTAGTTATGCTTCTTGGGGGTTTCTTTATCGGTTCAAGCTATTTCATGATACTTGTGGGTGGTGTAACTCTAATCTTGGTAGTATTAGTTATTGCGATGCTGGTTGTGGCAAATAAAATGATGAATAGAGAGAGGTTATTATCAGATGCATAAACAAAATAGTAGGAGCGAAACGGAAATGGTTGAAAAATCTTCCCGTCCTTCTAGATCAGCCCCCTTAGTAATGTTTGATTCGGTTAGCTCAGGTTACTTTGGGCACAAGGTATTGGATAATATTTCTTTTCGAATCGATGAGCCGGCTATCTATGTTGTTTTAGGACCCAATGGTGCTGGAAAAACAACCCTATTTCGAACGCTTGCGGGTATATTAAAACCCTCTTCGGGCAGAGCAGAAATAGGCGGATACCCAAGTGAGTCCCAAGAAGCTAGGGCTCAACTGGATTATCTCACCCACATAGAGGGCATACCTGAGGGTATGAACGTAACTAATGCTTTACGGTTTTATGCAAATATAGCCGGTGCAACAGAAGCAGATGTAACAAGAGTAATTGATCTACTTAACCTCAAAGATCTGCGCACTAAACGCTTTGGTCAGCTCAGTCAAGGACAAAAGAAACGGGTATCTGTCGCTAGGATTTTTCTTAAGGAGAAACAAGTATACTTGCTTGATGAACCTACCAGCAATATGGATCCAAAAATGGCCAGTGAAATCCGCGAACTGGTGCTTGGACTAAGTAAAAATAAAGTCATTTTGTATTCGTCGCATAACCTCTTTGAAGCACGCGAAATCGGCTCCAAGGTGATAGTGATTAAACAAGGCAAGCTCGCTATGTTTGGTAACATATCTGAAATTAAAACCGAGAGATACACTATTGGTATACGCACATTAGATACCGGTGAAGTGCCCTATGCAAGTGGAAAAGAAGGCGACTACTACCTCTTTGAGCTCCAAGGCCCCGAAGAAGTCCCCGAAATTATTGCCAAACTCTCAGAAAAAGGCATAAAAATCCGAGAAGTAAAAGAAATGCAAAACCCACTAGAAGAGTTATTCAAATAACTCTCTTAGGTTGTTATTTTAGTTATTATTGTCCGTTTTGTTGTGGTTCAGGTTTGTCGTAGTCGCGTCGTGAACGGCTTTTGCCACATTTAGGACATTTTATTCTTCCCGCGTATGGAAAAGTCCAACCTAGTCCACTTATCTTTTCCTCCATTACAGGTGCATTAAATATGTGTTCACAATCGGGGCATTTGAGTTGTTTACCGCGGTTTAATAATACGGCTATAACAACAATTAGCACAAGTACCAATATTGTTACGATAGCGATAAGTATTCCCAGATTCATTTCTGATCGTTCCTGCTAAGTAGTGTTTAATGCAATTTTATTTCTTTTTGGGTTAATTTGCTTGATGGTGGGTTGTTGCGGTGAGGTGCAGTTGGATTTTGGGTGTGTAAGGGTTGGAGGGGTTGCGAGAGGAAAAAATTGCAAGAACCCAACTGCACCTGATGGCTCAAGGCATGTGCCTTGGTAGGTGTTTGGCTTAAATTTTCCATCTTTACACGCGCGTACTATACTATCGGCTCACGTGATTTAATGCTAAGCATACGAACAAAGTGTTCAGTAATTAGACACCAAAAAACGGAACGGTTAACTGTGTTTGTTATTATTAGCTGACAAAAAATAGTGCTAAAATTTAGAGAAGGAGAGTTTAGTCTTCTTCTGAGATTTTGCGTTCTTTGATTTTGAGGGTTTCTTCGTCTCCGATGACTTTGAAGGTTTCAGTTAGTTCATGTTTATGCAGGAATTTTTTAACGGTTATGCGTACGTATTTTTTGCTTAGTGCTTCACCTTCGCCTGTAACGATTACAGTTTTGCCCTCCGTGCTGACGTCACCGCCAGTTTTTTCTTTGAGGAAATCGGATAGTTTTTCGATAATTTTACCTTCGCCTTTGAGTTCGGAAGCGTTGACTTTCATTTCAACCATTTCATATTTCACCTCGATTAACCGTCTAAGTGGTTTGTGTTGCTTTCTTGTCGTCTGTTACCTTGATAAATTTTCCGCTTCAATAGTTTGCCAAACAGAGTATTACTGCGCCTTTTCCGTTAATACCCTTTATTGTTTGACAACCCGGTTGTTTGTCAGTTCGCCCGTCGAGCTATTTCATTGCATATGCTCTAGCTCTAGTGCTCATCATCCAACCACTAAAACATCGGCGAAACATAAGTCTGTTATGTTTAATTCTTGATCAATCCACGTTTTGGCTGGTTGCTGAGTAGTTTATTTGGCATCATGCTATGTGGGTGGATGGTTAGGTTTTTATCTTGTTATGTTTCAAGTTAGCTGGGTTAGGTTTGAAAGTTATACCTGTTATTGATATCTTAAATGGTGTTGCAGTTCATGCAATACGTGGTAGACGGAGTGAGTATAAGCCGCTTCAGAGCTCGCTTGTTTGTTCCACAGATCCCCTCAGAGTTGCAGAGGCCTTTAAAACCTTGGGTTTTAACTCGCTCTATCTTGCTGATTTAGATGCTATTTTGGGGGGCTCATCTGGGCTTGATTTGTTTAGTCTTGGGGGTTCTTTGGGGGTGTCTTTGATGGTTGATTCGGGTGTAAGCTCTTTGGATGGGGTTGAGAGGCTGTTTAGGCAGGGGGTTTCAAAAGTCATAATCGGAACTGAGTCGCTTCTTAGCAAGGGGTTTGTGGCTGAGGTTGTGGGACGGTTTGGAGGGAATCGGGTGGTGGTGAGTTTGGATTTAAAAAATGGAGCGGTCCTTGGCAAATTAGGTATTGATTGCTCCATTGATCCCTTGTGTTTACTGGGTGAATTTGAGGCGATGGGGGTTTTAGAGGTTATTGTGCTGGATTTGGCTCGTGTGGGGAGTCAAGAAGGTGTCGACACAGCCTTTCTTAAGCGGGTAATTGATCAAACTAGTCTCTCAGTGTATGTTGGGGGTGGAGTTTGTAGTATTTCTGATTTGGTTGAACTACAAGCGTTGGGTGTGGAGGGCGCTTTGATAGCTACATCTCTGCATACCGGTTGTATCTCTGTTGAGGATCTCAAGCAGAGTGGGTTTCTTTGATTATTGGTTGATTTTGGCTAGGCATACAATGCCGCCTAGTTGGGTAAGTCGGAGACCTGCATTGGATTCGGCGTTTATTACGCGGGTTTTGATTTGTTTGTTTTGGGCAATCTGCATGAGCCGATGTACCCGGTTTTTTTGGCGGACACCTTCCAAGAACTCATTGGTTAAAAGCAGATATTCCGGTCTGGATTTGCCGGGTAGTTGGGGATCTAAGATGAGTTGTTCCGCTTCATTTAATGAAAAAAATACCAAATTGCTGTGTGAGCTGAGGCGTTTTTCTAAAAGTTCTAGTAGATTCTCGGTTTCTTGCTCATTGTTTGTTTGAATTAGTTGTTTAAAGATGGGTTTTTGTGTTAAAGTGCTGACTTGTGAGGTTGTGTCGGCTGAGCCTGACATTAGGGCGATGGTGACTTTGTTTGCGCCTTGGAGTAGCCAGGTGTGGTGGCTTGTTATATGTGTTTGGAGATCTTGGGCATAGCTGGTTCTGGGGGGTGAGGTGATTATGAGGCTCTGCACACCTGTTTTAAAGGTGGGTCGGAGTGTGTTTATGATGGTTTCATGAAAGTTGTAGAGGTTTTTTTGGTCTTTGCGCGTTCCGGTTAGGGGTTGGGTTTGTTGGAGTTTAGCGACTTGACTAAAGATCTGCCAAAGTGTGGCGTGGTTTTCTTCTATACCTATGAGTATGGCAACTGGATATCCGCGTCGGTAGCCTTTGGGTTTCATGCAGGTGTATTCTTGTAGCGGCTTATTATTTTAGTTGTCTGCTCTATAGCGAAACGGCAGATTTATCAAACTCTGCCCGATTTAATCTATGATTGTTATGGTTGTAGTAGTTGATAACAAATCATCTCTTGACACAGAGTTGGGTAAATCTGGGCGTGTTTTGGGTTTATTTTACATGTCTTCTTGTCCGCATTGTAACCGCTTTATGCCCCTTTTTGAGACAAAAACCTCCGATTTGGGACTACCCATAGTTAAGGTATGCCTAGATGATTATGATAGTTCTCTATGGGATGACTACCATGTTGCTGCGGTGCCTACTGTTATTCTCTTTGAAAACGGGCAAGTTAGTAAGCGTCTTGACAGTTTGCTGGGTAATTGTATAAAAAACGAAAAATTTGTTGCTTGGTTGCAAGAAATCATCTAGCTACCCCACTTTGTCAGCTGATCTCTCTGGGTTAGTAGTGGTATTTGTTGGCCGGTTGGCTCACAGATGGTTCTAAAAATGGTTATATGTGAGTTTTTGACTGCTTGAATCCCCACCACTTCCCCGCCAAGCAACACCTATACCCCCAAAACCAGCGGAACTACTCATGCAAACTATACTGAACTGACCGTAATTACCTCAACAATAACAGCCCTTTGTCTGCTCTCAGCAACAGCGATAAAAAAATGCCGCAACCACACCAACATCAACCCCCAACAAAGACAACTCATAATCCAATAGTACACAAGGCCACACTACAAAAACAACACCCCATAAACTGAGCGGTTTGCAATCATTTATTGTGCTGATGTTCACATTTTTTTGTGTGAGGAAAAGAAACATTATTATTAATGGGTAGCTAAGTAACTAAAAAAAGAGAGAGGAAATTTTAGTTGGAATTTTGTCCAAACTGCGGTTCACGCCTTGAACCCAAAAAAACCGGCGACGGCAACGCATTTGTGCTTAGCTGCGCAAAATGTAGCTTTACCAAAGAACCAACCGACAAAAAAGCAGAAGCTCGTACCGGCGCAGTCATCCAGCCTAAACCCAAACCCTTCATGACCATAATCAGTGAAGAAGACCAACAAATCACCCCCATGCAAACCATAAAAATGAAATGCGAAAAATGCACCAATAATCTGGTCTATGTTTGGCAGGTGCAGACCCGAGGCGGCGATGAAGCCACCACTCAGTTTATGAGATGCACAAAATGCGGACATACGTTTAGAGAATACAGCTAAAATTGGAAAATTATTTAAAGCATCATATCGCATGGTATCTTCGGAGCCAAACCCGAAATGCCCAAAAAAGAAAAGCCGTTAACCAAAAAAGAGAGAGACGAAAAAAGAAAGGCTAAAAAAGCCCACAAGAGCAAAACCCAGACAAGCTAAACCAAGTCGCGTTTTGTCTCCCTTCCGTTTTTATTTCACCCCAACACCCAGCCGCAAATTCTACAACTATCAACTAACAAAAAATCAACGTCTATCCTGATACCCTCTAAACTACTTTCGCCTCACAATAATCTCCAGAAGATTTCGGGTTTTGAGAGTTAAGGCAAGATCATTTGCTTTTTTTGTATGGGCGGATTTTTAAACTTCATTTGTTTTCTTTTTGTTGTCGATGAAGATAATTGCACGTAAGGATAGGCGTTGCCTGATGACTGGTGCTAATATTTGAATCTGAGACGCTCTCTTTTGGCAAAACGTTAATTAGCTCTCCCAACCCGATATGCCTGATAATTATGCCTAAAAATCCAGCCGGTCCCTTCTGGTTCATACGCGAAGAGGGAAAAATTATTCAATGCAGTAAAGCGGCCTTTGACCAAGCTATCATTGAAGGTAAAAGCATCAAATATAACGGCTACCCCGATAAAAAAACCGAAAAAATTGCTGAGAATCTTGAGGCATCACGTATACTGCTTTTATCCAAACCCGAGTTACCCACAAAATTCCGCAACTTTCTAACAAACCCGGCCAATGTCATTCAAGTTGAAATTATTGATGTTGATGATCCTGATTTCTGGATGCGAGAATCCCGAAACCCCAAATATCAACAATAACTTCTCTAATTTCGTTTGGCATTAAAATTTATTGAGCAGTTGGTTTGCATACCCTGCACAAGGTTTCAGATGGAACTCGCCGTTCTTGTAGGTAGCCAAATGAGCGGTGTTTTTTAGGGTTTAATGAGTTGCTCAAGCACCATATCTTTTATTGCACGTTGTACCATAGTGTTTTCGTTGTCTATTGCGGACATGATTGTTTGTGTAGCTGTTGTTTTGTCTATTGTGGATTTGATGAGGCGTGTTGTACCTGATTCAATATATAACGTATAGTTCTCGTCTATGGTTTTTGTCATGAGTAGACCCGCTTCAATGCTGCCCATTTGGCTGATTACATTTTCAGTGCTTATTTCCACCTTAAAGACTCGAAAGGTTCCTGCAGACGTTCTCAGATCTTCATACCCGCCAAAGGTCAGCCTCAAATCACCAGTCGTATATTCTGTACCTGGATATGGAACTGTAAAGGTGTCACCGACTTTAACTTCAGATTTATCCATCAATTGGGATATATAGGAAACATTTGAGACACCCCCATTTAGAACATCTTCCAGGGGACTGTTTAGGGGAACAAGATGATTTGAAAATCCGGTTTTACATACTTTTCCAAGCCACGACATAGAAATAGATCCAGATATTGTTGTGAAGTTTAATGTGTAGTATTGGCCGTCAAAATCAATTACCTCCACTATCTCTGTAAAATCAAGAGGTGCTGATGAGGGGTATTTTTCTGCAACGGCGGGGTCTGTTGAATTATATTCTGAGGTTAATGTACAATCATAGACCATTTTTTCTCCAACTAGATAGGTAGTATTTAGTTGTATTGATGTTGTTTCTTGGGGAACAAAAACGATGATGGCAACAATAATTACGGCAATTACCGCTACAACCACAATATGGAACTTGTGATTATGCAAAATATTGCGTGAAGTTGCATTATTTTTATCCATCATAACTGATGCCTCACAAATGCATCTACAAGAAAGTTTGTGCTATTTCGTATAATAAACCTGTCGTAGTAATTAGGTTGGGGCGTTGCCGAATTTCCTAAACAGTATATTGGCGATTGCCGCTATTACCACATCGGCCAAGATCCACTCGATAAATGTGAGGCGGCCCAGTATGGCAAAAATTGTGACGATTACTATGAGTGCTACTGCAACAATACCAATTATTCTTTTTCGCTGAGTAGCTTCTCGTGACATTGCTTTTCAGCCTACATCAATGCTAAGAACCTTAAAATGGTTGCGGAAACGCTGGTTAGTGCTTAATTATTGTCAGACGAGCGGATGTTTGATTGTTTTTTTGGGTTTGATTGTTTTTTTGGGTTTGATTGTTTTTTTGGGTTTGATTGTTTTTTTGGGTTTGATTGTTTTTTTGGGTTTGATTG
>JAIRQQ010000048.1 GCA_031256395.1 Nitrososphaerota archaeon | reverse complement strand
GTTACCCTCCACAGTAACAGTACTACCTGATTTGTACAATTTAGTCTCAGGCACCGTACCACTAGCACCAGTAGCACCAGAGGGATAAACCTTAACATAAACAACCTTGAACAAATCAGATTCAGCAGTGCCTATCGAATGATCGTTAACAAACACTTCTGCACCGTTAAAAATTCCATGCTCGACACTTTCAATCTTAAAAGTAATTGTAATCTCAACACTACTACCGGGTTGAATTATACCAGGCGCAAATGTGAAAATAAGCTGTCCAGCATCAGAATCATCCACTTCAAATCCAGTAGTCAACACGGTATCGTCAAGTTTTACAACAGGAGAATCCATCACGCTAAGACTGTTTGTAGCGTTCCAGCGGTCTACAATTGTTAACGACTCAATAACACCCAAATTGATAGGTGCAACGTAGGTAATCTCATACACAACAGAATCACTTATACCATACGGACCAGAATCAACAATACTCTTAGACACACCGCCAGATGGTCCCCATAGGGCAATTAACATTACATCTACATTGTTAATAGTAAATTTATCGCCTGCATCGTAAACTTTGCCAGCACCATTATGCAACCAACCGACAAACGTTTGGGTCTCCAAAGTAAGAGAAGAATTAAGCACTGTCACCTCATCACCTGACTTATAGAGCGACGTATAAGATGGTACATCACCGACCACATTTGGCTCATTCACCACATAAGCAACATGATACAGATTGTCTCCACCAGTACCTATCGAATGACCATTAACAAATACTTCCACGTCATTAGAAATACCCCTCTCGACACTTGCAATTTCAAAAGTAATAGTCACTACAACAACGTTAATTGAATCAATTTCATCCATCTTAAACTCGTAAGTAAGCTGTCCATCAGCATCATACTCCACTGTATGTTCAGTAGACGACACATTGTTAATCTTTACAACACCAGAGCGCAGGATAAGACTATTTGGATCGTTCCAACGGTCTACAATTGTTAACGACTCAATAACACTCAAATCGGCAGGTACATTGTAAGTAATCTCATACACAACCGAATCACCCACACCATACGGACCAGAATCAACAATACTCTTAGACACACCACCAAGAGGCAACCACATCGCATACAGCGTTAAATTATAATTATAAGGATAGGAAAAAATTTCCCCATTACTATAAGAAGGCCCGGAACCGTTCGGTTGCTCATTCCAAGCAACAAACATGTAGCCATCGCGAGTAAATACATTATCATGCAAAGTAACAGACTCGCCAGTAGTTGCTGAAGTACCAGTCATTGCACCAACTCCACCATGGGCATCATAACTAATCACATAAACAGGCTGTTGCGTCCAGTGAGCGGTTAAAGTGATATCTCCTTGAATAGTTGGTGGAATAACGTAATTAACATGATAAGAAGCGTCATTTAGGCTGTCATTATACGTGTGTTTAACGGTCCAGCCCTGAAAATTATAACCGGCCTTTGTTGGATTAGATATAGACGTATATGTCCCCACAGTATACTTAGCAGGAGCAAATTCCCCAGCAACACCACCATCCAAATCATAATTAATGTTACACTCAAAAATGCTGGAATCCACCCACAAAGCCGGATAAACAAGCCCGCGTTCACGTGCGGTGGCATCAGTTAAGTGATATTGGAATACTCTACCAGAGTAGTCTAAAACTCCAGCTACAGTAAAATCATCGCCGTTAAATGACGAACCGCGAGAGCGAAGCCACATGCCATAGCTGTAAACCGGAGTCTCGCTAGAGTCTGGTTGGGGTAGTGGTATAGACAT
This sequence comes from Nitrososphaerota archaeon, assembly GCA_031256395.1. Lineage (GTDB taxonomy): Archaea > Thermoproteota > Bathyarchaeia > Bathyarchaeales > Bathycorpusculaceae > Bathycorpusculum. The sequence goes on along the minus strand of JAIRQQ010000048.1, from coordinate 6,499 downwards.
TTTGTTAAAGTTACTAATTGCTACGGAATTACTATTCTGATTTTCAGGGTTCATCCCGTACACGTCATATGTTTTAGATAAAAATGCGGTAGCTTCGCTATAGCTTAGCGCGAAGGCAACATCCTCGCCCATAGACGCTTTAACGGAAGTTGGGTTGCTAAATCCGTTGGATAGCCCCTCAGATGTACTAGAGGTGCCAAGATTAGCTATCGCAGTGTTTTCCATGGTATAAGAACGAAGACGCGCATTAGTCAACAGTCCATCTACCCCATTAGAAAAACTGTTGTTAAACCAATTGTTGACGCGGTCACGGACATTAGAACTATGAAGGAAACTTATTTCGGGTCTATTATAGTAATATCTGCCATCATAACCGCCGTAGCCAGTATATTGCCATTTTGGATCACCGGAACCAGGATAATGGGTAATGTAATTTTTACGTACAATTAGCGAATATTCGTCGCCGTATTTTGCAATTTCAACCCAGTCAGATGTATCACCTGTTAGGCGCGAAGAAAGAACTCTACCGGACTCAACAGAGAGAACATCATTATCGTCCTCTGAGGCAGATGCAAATGGGGAAATGGAATTAAATAGCAGAATAAGGGAAGAAAAAAGTAAAAGTGTGGTAAGCAGTAAAGAAATTATAGTGAAAGATTGTTTAGTGTGAAGACGACGGTGATCAAATATTTTTTTAACATTCATGATACATATTCCTCATTATTTTGCAGATATTTAGTTTTTTTATAGTTTGTTTAATTTTTGGGGTTAAATATTACCTCTCACGTGCAAAGTTGTGTGAAGGCTGATTTAATACCAAATATGCAGAAAGGAGGATAGATAGCGGATACCTAAAACAGCCGGCAACAGGGCAACTACCCGTCATTAGCAGTGCAAAGCAACCTAGCATTTGGTTCATAACATGCCCCTCCCTCTTTGCATACAATATATTATGGCACGTTATGTTAGAAATAATAAATGTTGTCTATATATTGAATATTGAATATATAGTCATCAACATCAAGTAACTAACACCACACCTCACCGCTAAATTGCAACCCAAACTCAAAACACCAACCACCATACAATTACAGCATACCTGACAAAAACACCACATCACTGAGAGTTTTCCCAAGTATACAAAAAGCAACCAGCACTCTAAAAGAAAAGACAGCCCTTCAAATGATGTAAAAAATACAGAAATGACCCACCACACGACAAACATACGAACGACACCCCGTGCCCATCCAATAAGCTCGATGCCTTAAGACAATTTTAGATGTTCAAGTTTAAACAGATAACCTAAACACAAAACCAAATACGATCGAATTGCTTACACCATGACAACCCAGAAAAGTCACCACCGTTATAGCTATTGAGAGTATGGTGAGGCCGCTGGTTTAGGACGGACTAATGATACTTTTAAACCACTTTTTGAGGCATAATCAACTGTTTTAACCGTTCCCGCAACATAGCCAATTGCTGATCCTCAACATTACGCATAGTTATGGCACCATCTTTGAGCATTTCTTTGGAAAGCCACTTGCTAGGATCGCCACCTAACGCTCGTATTAACTGCTTTACCTGATCAACATCTGACATCTTTGTTTGAGTTCTAATGCTCAACCCTGCCGCACTGTAAGCACTACGCAATCGCTCCAGACCTAAACTCTGAATGCTGTGATATGTGTCAAGCACATGGCCCATGAAGTAATCAACGTAATCTGATTGGCAACCTAAAGCAATCATTTGTGTCTTGAAGTATTTGCGCAAGCTATGAGCGCGTAGGTCATAGTGGCCGTTTTTGTGTTTGGTTAAACCGGCTTTCACATAGAGCTGATGCACTAACTGTGTGATCTGTTTGGAACCTATGGAACTAACGTGGCTGGTTGTTGCGCGTATCAAGGGGGATTCGTCTTGTAGAGTTTCAGGGGGTACTCGTTTGGTTCCGGCTTGTCTTTGGCTGAGATATAGTTTGAGGTATTGTGCCGCTTCAGCACCCAGAAAGGTGTCATAGTCACCGTATTTGCCCTTAGTTATTGTTTCTTCTACGTGCACATGTATGGGTACGATGTTGTTTTCTAAGTCGTCTTTGACATGGCGATATTTGAGGTGAGAGAGGGTGCCTTCGCGAAAGCCGCCTAAAGCAAGCATTGCAACTATAGTTTTTTCGCGTAAATTCCCCACATCTAAGAGCTTAGTTAACTCTTCAGGGGTAGGGGCGCGGTCTTTGTAGGTTGTTTTCCGTCGGATGCGTCCGTTGAACTCTATTTTTACGTCGTTTGTTTTGTAGAAGATTTTGCAGGCTTTAAGATGATTGTTGATGGTGCTATTGGTTAGGCCGCGGTCTTGCAGAGCCGCTACGTAGTCATCTACGAATTTGTTGTGATTTTGTAATCGTTTGGGATCAACTGTGTTTGGATCAATTTTTAGATCAGCAATTATTTGATCTGGATTGCTTCCAAGCCATGAGGTGTATTGGTGGATATGTTGGATGTAGGTGTAGCAGGATTTTGGACTGCCTGAGCAGTTACGCAAGAAATGTCTAGCCATTAGTAGTAGGCTTTTGTTGTCAAAGGTGTATTGTAGCAGTATGGGTCGTTCGCTGAGCAGGGCTTGAAAGATGTATTCGATTAGTTTTAGTTCTTTGGCGGCAAGCACTTTTTCAAGCTCTAAGGTCACCGGATGCTTTAGAGGGAAGTTTCTAAGACCCATTTTAACGGTCACTTGATTGTCTTGGATGATTAGGGGTAGTGAGAGTGTTTGTAGGTCTTTGGGGGTGAGGTGGTGGTTGCGGGTTAACGGCTGTGGTCTGTTTTCTGTCATGTTATCGTCTCCTGTTTGTTGGAGACCCCAAATTTTTCACTGGTTTTAGCGCGTATTTGGTTGGTACTAAAGTTGCATCTGTCAGTTTTAAACTTGTAGGCTTGCTTGCAGAGCTTCTTTAGTACTAAAATGGCTGATTTGAGCAACACCAACCCCGAGGCTTTAGCATCCCCACCCCGCAAAGTTGGCGGCGCAGTGTCGCGATCATAACAAATCGTCACACACACCTCCGTCTCAGAGACAAGCCAACCCACCGTTTCACGTATTTGAGGCTCCATATCGTCTGCTACGGCTCGATGAAACACCACATGATCAACATACTGAACATACACCAACCCCGCAAAATCATCTAACCCCTCAGAGGACAAACTGCTCAAATAAGGTGCGAAATAGGTGCCCGTTTCAAAGGCCGCCTTGCTTGTTGGGTGTCTGCTCAATTCGCCCCCACCTCATCGCGCCGCCGCAAAAAGATACGCTCAGCTTTATGTTCGTCTCTAAACTGGGTAAAGCATGTTTGACAAACACGGCGGGTTTGATCTGTTGGTCTTATTGTTATAGCATATTCAACAGCAAATACGCCACATGAGCAAGGTTCAGCCGGAGGCACAATAAGCTCATAGAATGTACCTGTGTCCATGTCTTTTTGGGTGGTCGAGTTTGTTTTGTTGTCTGTTTTGTTTTTTAGCGGGAGCAGAGTTTGCTGTTTGGGTTGGTCTTTTGCGTTGTCTACCGATCCTACCGATCCTACCGATCTACCGTTTTCCAGAGGGTCTACCGACATATTTTCAGGTTTTTGACACATAGAATTGACGGTATTTTCACAAACAAAGCCCAAATTATCGGCTTTGTTTTTTGTGTTTGCCCCCACCGCCTCCTTCACAATCGGTAGAACGGTAGAAACGGTAGAACTGTTGTTGGGTTGGGTTGTTAGGCCGTATTTTTTTGCGGCTCTTGCAAGTTTTGTTTCATCAAACAAATATCCCACCACATATTCGCCCTCTATGGTGGTTCGATTGCTCTTGGCATTGAGCACTGCACCTATTCTACTGCCTACTCGTCTTTTTGTGAGAACCCCAAATTCTGGTGTTTCCATCTTTTGCTTCTTATCATCCACTACCCCATCTAACTCGCCTTCTAGATGCTTCCAAATAGCCCCAAACGCAACAGGACGGTTAGGCTCATGCAAGGCAAAAACAGCCCGAACAATATAGCTCTCCAAAGTCTTATTTTTCTCCTCTAAGCGATCCCGCCTATTCTGCTCCAAATACTCACGTAAACGGTGCTCCACAGCTAACCCAGCCGTCACCTGCAACAGAGGCTTCCAAATCTGCTTCAAACGCCCCCTAACCCCACTATCAGCCGAGAACACCTGCTCAGGCAAATCCACAACCTGCACAGATAAACGCCACACCAAAAGATCATTACGCAACATCTGAAGACGTTGTTCGTCCTGTTTGTTTTTATCCCCCCAGTCCTTTTTGGGCTCACCCTCAGTCATGTGAATGAAGAGGTTACGCTCCACAAACCCCTTATTAGACGGCATCTTTTCAGCCGCAGACGCCTTAAACCCAAACGTATTATAATACTCAATATGGCGCCCCGACTGCGTTTGCAGAGTTCGGGCTACTTTTGTGCCCTTGGTATAGCCTGCCTTGTATAACTTCGCCTTCTCCTCATCCCGATCTAAACCTTGAGCCTCATCTTCCAAGATAGTTCCAAAAAATTCGTTGTCTGTGCCTATGTAGCCATAGATGTTGGCGGGGGTTAGCGAAACCGAGTGCAATGGGCGGTAGCAGAGTTTACTTAACAGATTTAGGATAACGGTTTTTCCACATTCATTATCGCCTACGATATAGATGTAGGGCGTGGAGTCAATTTTTTCCTGCCGATAACTTAGCAAAACACAAGAAGACAAAACATCAACCCACTTAGGCTCCACATCCACAAACAAATCAAACTCTACCCACACCCGCTCAAACAACACCTCCACAGACTGTAGCGGCGTGCTGAGGTTGTAGGTGTAGGGTTCATAAGGTATTTCTTGATTGGTCTTGGGCAGAATAATTATGTCCTCGCCTTTGGTTACTGAGTCATAAACCTCAAACACACCCTTGTTGTAGGTTAGAAAGCAGGGTTTGTCGTCTTGGTATATGGCTTCATAGTATCCTTGATCTGCTAAGCCGCAGTCTTTGCGAACCACAAGCTTGCTCGCTTTTTCATTAGTTGCTTTGTTTGTTATTGTGTCGGCTAGTTTTTTCTGTAGTTCAGGGGGCATTTTGCAACCCTTTACTTGCTGATATATTTCTAGCAGTCCTGTCCAACCTTTTAGATCAGGGTTGTCTTTTCGGTTGGTGTATTGGTTGTGTACATCTCTTAGAAATCCTGTGGCATCACTATCGGTTGTGTCTGTTGCACAGCAGAGTCGCCCGATCAGTTTGAGAGCTGAGGTTTTGGCGATGTTTTGTTTGATGAACCAACCACAAAACGCAGTGGTTAAATTATGCCGACTGCCCTGCGTCCAAATAGATGTGAATGCATCCACTATCTGCTGGAGCTTTTCATCATCCAACTCGACGATTTGCGGGGATTGCTGATGTTGTGGTTGTTTTGGTGGTTGTGTGTTTTTCTTATTTGATTGGGTATGTGATGTGTTGGGGTGTAGGTTGTGTTTTTGGCATAGGTTGTAGAAGAGTTGGTTGAAGTCGTCAATTGTTGCTATTGCGTCGGTGTTTTCTTGGAGTTTGTAGCCAAAGGATGGCGCCATGATGCACATTTGGCGTTCGGTTAGTACTTCGACTTTGCAGGCGTGATGAACAGACTTTACGGTTTTTACTTGTTGTTTGCTCTTGTATAAAATGTGGTATCCGCCATTTACTGTAAGTTCAAGTCTGGATTTTGGTAGGTCAGCTAATAGTTTTCTGCCTCGTTCTACAGCCAAAGTATGTTGCGCAAGCTTTAGCTTATACTGTTTGAGCTCTTCTTCGATCTGTTGGAGTGTGTTTTGGTTGTGGGTTTGTTGTTTGGGTTCTTTGAGGTTGGTTTTGGGGTCGAAGTCTACGGATGTTAGGTAGTAGCCGTTTTGGTCTTGGTAGCCTAAAATTATGGCAAAGCCGTTTTTGTTTGTCCAGTTTAGGTTTTGGAATTCTTCTTTGGTTTGGGGTTGTTTTATCCATTTACCCCAGTTGGTAAAACTGCAGTTTTTGGTGTGGCATCCTGTTTGGGGGTCGGGGGTTTGGTGTATGTGTATGGGGATGATGGATGCGCCGTCTTCATGCCAGACTTCTGCGGCGGCTTTTAGTTCTGCTAAATTAACGCTGTCCGTCATCTAGATCGCCGTCGCTTACGTTCTCATATTTGGAGATATGAGCGGTTAAGCATCGCTTCTCAGTTAGATCGCGTAGGGTTTGTCGGTTTACTTGTCCAATAAGAACTCGTTTTCCGTGTTGGAAATGGTGAATTTTAATCGTCTTGCCACTACTAGACAGCACTAATTCGCCTACAATAGAAAATTTAGCAGTCATGCGCAATCACTCTTGCCTGTTCTTGGTAGGCTGTTTGGTATGTGTTTAGCTCGTTTTTAGTTTCTTTGTTTTGTCCAAGCTTCAACTAACTTCTGCGTCATGGTGTCGTGGAGATCGAGTTTTTGTTGCTTCCAAGTAGTCGTCAACGTAAG
>JAIRQQ010000020.1 GCA_031256395.1 Nitrososphaerota archaeon | reverse complement strand
TGACTATTGCTAACTCCTAGCCGTCTAATGTTGGGAACGGCTTTTACCAGCCCAATTTTTCCGGCATACAGCCCAATACCTTTTCCGCCAAATGTAAACACTCCACCCGCCTTTTTAGCAGTCCAGCCTGCTAGTTCTGCTAAAAATTTTGTAACCACCAACTCGGTAGCTAACAAGTAACCCGAGGGTACATCTTGTGCAAAATTGGGATTAAATAAACTCGCATATGCCAAACTAGCAATACTTACCAAATTAGCCGGCGGGGTAATGTTTATCATTGTTTCGGCATTTTCCCACTGAACCGCTCTCTGAAAATATTTGGACAAGTGCTTTATTACTTCTTCAGGTTGCTTTGAATTAATCGGCAGATTCTCGGAGTCCAAAAACGGTTTGTAGTGTTCATTTTCACCTCTCAACAAGGCGCCGTTTTTATCCACATATTCTAATGTGTCCTTTGCAAGCAGATCCAAATACTGTGACATAGCTTTGACCGCCTCAGCCTTATCCTCTGTTGCAAAAAACCTAGAAAACACTTTACGGACCTCATCACTACATAAATCAGACATATTTAAAACAGTTCAGCGGTTGATTTTTATGTGAAAGAGATACCTCACCAAAGGTTTGGGGTAACCCTTTACACAGTTGATCCGGGGTTTCTTCTAGATCTATGTTTAGATTTTTCCACATTTTACGATAGTCCGCCAGTTAGAATCATCCCATAGTAGTGCATCAACTAGTGAGTGCACCTCTGTCTGTGGGAATATCATTTTTGCTATTTAGACGTTTTTATCTCCGTGAATTTGGAAAACTATTCTGATCCATTTGAAGGATTAGCCGGTAGTACCTGCATTAGTTAGAATCATCTATCGGTAGGGGGCGGGTTTGAATTCTACTTTTGGCTTACTGATCAGACAAGTTAAGTTTCCAACTAGATAAAAGGTGTAAGCTGTTAGGTTATTTTTGTTGATTCTTCAAGTTCGTGGTGGTAGAATTGGTAGAGAACCATTAGGACGCTTTTGCTGGAGACTTTAAAGCCTGTTGTAGAGTTTTCGGAGATAAACATTCCTTTATTGTTATCTACTAAGATCATTCCGCAGTTTGTGGGTAGGGGGGATTTGTCATAGAAAATATTTACCGTGTTTTTGAGTTTTTGTACACTTCCCGTAAGTTCATGGATTACAAGTAGCACGTTGATACCTTTAGCAGTAACTGTTTTAATTGCGGGAATTAATTCGGAAAAATCATCCATAGGCATCATTAAGCGTACTTCTAATGATGCGCTTTGAATGATTTCTTTGGCTTGTTTGTTTAGGTTGTCTTTTCCGCGGATTGTCCAAACGAATTCTTCGGAAGGTTCAATATCTGCATTTTTTTCATAAAAATTATCCAATTCGCCAAGCAGCTTGTTTGCTTGAGATATTTGTCCTATTTTTTTTATGTAGAGCGTTTCTATGTCGTTTTTTCTTTGGGTGTACTCTTTTTGTAATGTATCTTTTAATTTGGTTGCTATCTTTTCTAATGCAAGCGAGGGTTTTATTGCCTTATAGTATAGCGGTCGACCCTTTTGGACTTCTACTAACTTCTTTTTTTCAAGACGACTTAGCACTTCATATATTTTGGAGTGGGGTATGTCAGCTATTTTGCTTAGGTTTCCTGCGTTTGAGGTGCCTTTTTGGATTAGGCTGACATAGGTTTTAGCTTCATATTCTGTTAAGCCCATGATTTCAAGTGCTTTTTGAAATTCTCCAATAGTCACTTTTTTCACCACTAACAAAAAATAGAAGTGACAAAACACCTTTAAGGTTTTTCTAATTTTAATTGCGACAATAAACGGTTTCGCACGCAAGAAACCACCAATTCAACACAACAAAGGGATACCCCAGATTGCACAGCATCGATGTTGATGAGTTAACTGGAATTACTTCCAAGCAGGCCCAAGAAAAACTACAAAAAGAAGGCTACAACGAGCTACCCACCTCTAAGAAAAGAAACATTATTCAAATAGCCCTAAGCGTAATCAAAGAACCAATTTTTCTTTTACTAGTAGCCAGTGCTAGCATATACTTTTTCTTAAACGACATAATAGAGGGCCTAGTTTTACTGAGTTTTGTCATTGTGGTAATGAGTATAACCGTTTATCAGGAAAGAAAAACTGAAAACTCGATAGATGCCCTAAAAAATCTATCAAGCCCCCGCGCCCTAGTTATTAGAGACGCAAAACAATTCCGAGTCCCCGGACGCGAAATAGTAACTGAGGACATTATCATTTTAGCGGAAGGCGATCGCGTCCCAGCCGATGCACTACTATTATCTTCTAACAACCTGATGGTTGATGAATCCCTTCTAACAGGCGAATCACTCCCCGTTAGAAAAACAATTGGAAAATTAGACGAACACCAGTGGAGGCCAGGTGGAGATGATCAACCCTACATCTACTCCGGCACGCTTATAACCCAAGGCCAAGGCGTAGCCATAGTCAAAGCTACCGGTACCCAAGCAGAAATGGGCAAAATTGGCGTTAAACTCCAACAAGTTGAACGTGACGAAACGAAACTCAAAGTTGAAGTATCCAATCTGGTTCGCAACTTTGCAATCTTGGGTATAGCTCTTTGTGCTTTAATTATCATTGTTTATGGTTTAACACGCCTAAATTGGATAGATGGCATACTAGCAGGCGTAACGCTAGCAATGGCGATTCTACCCGAAGAATTTCCAGTCGTTTTAACCATCTTTTTAGCCCTCGGCGCATGGCGCTTGTCTAAGAAAAATGTGTTAACTAAACATCCCCATGCTATCGAAAACTTGGGCTCAGCAACAGTATTGTGCGTTGATAAAACCGGCACAATAACACTAAACAAGATGTCAGTATCTAGACTTTGCTCAGATGGCCAGATGCATGAAATAGACTCTGCACTCAAGAGTCCTCCTGATTGCTGTCATGAACTTGTTGAATTTAGTGTTTTGGCATGTAAAAAAGATCCCTTTGACCCCATGGAAAAGGCCATTACAACCTTTGTCGAGGGCGAATTCGCAAAAACAGAGCACGTTCACAGCGACTGGCAACTAATTCAAGAGTACCCCCTATCTCAAAAATTGCTGGCTATGTCTAATGTTTGGAGATCACCCAACGGCACAGACTATATTATAGCCGCTAAAGGTGCCCCTGAAGCCATAATCGATCTATGCCACCTAAACACAGCAGAAGCCCAAAAAATCTCAGATAATGTCCAAAAAATGGCTAAAGAGGGCCTGCGTGTTTTAGGCGTTGCCAAGGTTTCCTTCAAGGTGGCAAACGGGGATCTGCCAAAAGAACAACACGACTTTGCCTTTAACTACTTAGGGTTAATTGGTTTCATCGATCCAGTAAGACCCAACGTTTCAGACGCAGTTAAGGAATGTTACAACGCGGGTATACGAGTAGTGATGATTACAGGTGATTATCCATTAACAGCACAAAAAATTGGTCGACAAATTGGCCTACAAAACCCTGAAAACATCCTAACCGGATCAGAACTTGAAAAACTAACTGACAATGAACTAAAAGAGCGCATTAGATATGTAAACATTTTTGCACGGGTTATACCTGAACAGAAGCTGCGCATTGTAGATGCGTTTAAGGCAAACGGCGAAATAGTTGCAATGACCGGTGATGGCGTCAATGATGCACCCGCTCTTAAATCCGCAAATATTGGCATTGCTATGGGTGCACGCGGCACCGATGTAGCCCGAGAAGCCTCCACAATAGTGCTGATCGATGATGACTTTACGTCAATTGTTGGCGGCGTAAAGATGGGACGACGAATTTTTGATAACCTTAAAAAAGCGATCGCCTATATTTTTTCAGTACACATACCTATCGCAGGTCTCTCCGCTTTACCTGTGCTGTTTGGCTGGCCCTTGATTTTATTACCAGTACACATAGTCTTCTTAGAATTCATCATTGATCCTGCCTGCACAACAGTATTTGAAGCAGAACAAGCAGAAGCAGACATTATGCAACGTAAACCCCGAAGCATAAACTCTAAATTATTTAATCGAAAAACCGCAATCCTATCCGCAATTCAAGGCATTGTAGCGCTGATTTTAGTACTAATAATTTATCAATATGCAACTGCAACGGGTTTAAGTATAGATACCGCTCGCACAATGGCGTTTGCAACAATAGTTCTGGCAAACTTGGCCTTAATACTAACTAACCGATCCTGGAGTCAATCAGTCATTGGCATCTTTTACAAACCAAACAAGGCATTTTGGCAAATACTAATACTTGCAATAGCCGCTCTATTGCTAGTGATTTATGTACCGCCATTAGCAGGGCTGTTTGCATTCTCCGCTTTATCACCATTAAACCTGTTGATATGTTTCTTGGCAGGGTTTGGCAGTATCGTTTGGTTTGAAATCTATAAATCAATAGCTAATTCGAAAAAACAAAAGGCGGCTTATCTCTGAGTAAAATAAAAAACAATCGTCCTGAAACAAAAAAGGCCAGTACCGAACGGGTCTATCGCAATGAGGTAAGCGACAGGTTAAAATTTGCTGCCACCGCCGAAACCCCTGATCTCTTTAACAAACTCGAAACAACCCCCGAGGGATTAAGCGAAAACCTTGTGGAAGAGTCCCGAAACAAGTACGGCAACAATGTTGTCACACGCGGTAAAAAATTATCCCTGCCAAGACGACTTGCAAAAGCCTTCATCAACCCCTTTACCGCCATCCTAATCGGATTAGCGATAGTATCAGCTTTCACAGACATCATCTTGCCCAATGCCGGTGAAGCTGACCCCGTAGCGGTCATAATCATCACAACAATGGTCCTTGTCTCAGGCATATTGCGATTCCTACAGGAAACAAGAAGCGACCGTGCCGCTGAAAGTCTGTTAAAGATGATAAAGACCACTACCAATGTCCGGCGACAGGACGTAGGCAATCAAGAAATATCTCTTGAAGACGTTGTGGTTGGCGACATCGTACATCTCGCAGCAGGAGACATGATACCAGCCGATATACGAATTATCCAAGCAAAAGACCTCTTTATCAGCCAATCAGCACTAACTGGTGAAAGTGTAGCCGTAGAAAAAACCCCCAACGCCATACAGAGCAATTATGATACTTTGACTGAAATCTCCAACCTGGCCTTTATGGGCTCAAACGTAATCAGCGGTAGCGCAAAGGGCGTTGTTGTAGCCACAGGCGATGACACCATATTTGGCGAAATGGCAAAAAGCGTCAGCGACAAACCGGTACAAACCAGTTTTGAAAAAGGCGTCAACTCTGTATCTTGGCTGCTGATCCGCTTTATGCTGGTAATGGTTCCCATAGTTTTGTTTGTAAACGGATTTACCAAAGGCGACTGGCCAGAAGCCACCCTATTTGCCCTATCAGTGGCTGTGGGACTAACACCTGAAATGCTCCCCATGATTGTCACCACCTGCCTTGCCAAAGGCGCTACAGCCATGTCAAAGAAAAAAACCATAATCAAAAATCTCAACGCAATCCAGAATCTTGGATCGATGAATATTCTCTGCACCGATAAAACAGGAACCTTAACACAAGATAAAGTGGTTCTACTCTATCACCTAAACATCCATGGACAAAAAGATGTCCGTGTGCTACGTCACGCTTTCTTAAACAGCTACTATCAGACTGGACTTAAAAATTTGATGGACATTGCCATAATCCAAAGAGTACAAGAAGAGCAAGACACCATAGAAGAACTACGTGGACTTGCAGATAAATTCGTAAAAGTAGACGAGATACCCTTCGATTTTGTGCGCCGTCGTATGAGTGTAGTGGTCTCAAACGGTAAAACACAAATGATCACTAAGGGTGCGGTTGAGGAAATGTTGTCTGTTTGTCGTTTTGCTGAGTATGAGGGAAAAGTAGAACCGCTAACTGACGATATTAGAGCATATATTCTTCAAAAAGTCGAGGAATTAAATGCGGATGGTATGCGAGTTATTGCTGTAGCACAAAAAAATAATCCCTCCCCTGTAGGTGCTTTTTCAGTAGCCGACGAATCAAATATGGTGCTAATGGGTTATCTAGCATTTCTTGACCCGCCAAAGGAATCAACTGCTGAGGCTATCAAAGCTCTACAAGAACATGGTGTGAGAGTTAAAATCCTAACAGGTGACAATGACAAAGTTACGCGATGTGTATGTCGTCAGGTAGGCATCCCAGTTGATCACATATTACTTGGTTCAGATTTGGATGCTATGAGTGATGAAGAGTTAGGTAAAGCCGCTGAAGAGGTGAGTGTGTTTGCCAAACTTTCACCGCAACAAAAGGCGCGAGTTATTACGGTGTTGCGAAACAACGGGCACAGCGTTGGCTACATGGGTGATGGTATCAATGATGCCGCCGCGATGAAAGCTTCGGATGTGGGCATTTCAGTGGATACCGCGGTAGACATTGCAAAAGAATCTGCTGATGTAATCTTGTTAGAAAAAGATTTAATGGTGTTAGAACGAGGCATCATCGAAGGACGCAAGACCTATGCAAACATGATTAAATATATCAAAATGACCGCTAGCTCCAACTTTGGAAACATGTTTTCCGTGCTGGTGGCCAGTGCATTCTTGCCGTTCCTGCCTATGTTGCCGCTTCATTTAATTTTGCTTAATTTGATTTACGACTTGTCCTGTACTGCTATTCCGTGGGATAATGTTGACAAAGAATTTTTGGCAGTGCCTAGAAAATGGGATTCTTCATCCATTGGTAAGTTTATGCTATGGATTGGCCCGACAAGTTCAATATTTGACATTACGACTTACGCGTTGCTGTATTTTGTTATCTGCCCTGTAGCAGTTGGTGGATTGATGTTCCATCAGATTACCGATCCGACCATGATAGCGTTGTTTATTGCAGTTTTCCATGCTGGCTGGTTTGTAGAGTCTATGTGGACACAAACACTAGTTATCCATATGATCCGTACACCAAAAATACCCTTCATACAAAGCCGCGCATCCCTACCACTCACAGTACTCACCTTTACTGGAATTGCCGCTCTAACAATCATTCCCTTTACTAGCTTTGGCTCATCCATAGGTCTGGCCGCCTTGCCGCTCTCATTCTTCCCATGGCTGTTGCTGACAGTTTTACTGTATATGGTGTTAGTGACAGTGTTCAAAACAATTTTCGTCCGAAGATACGGTGAACTACTATGATATCGCAGTAGTGTTTTTTCTCCGAAACGGCTGGTCTACATTAGCCGCATGATTATGTGTGAGACGTTATAGGCGCAAAAACCATCAAGGTGGATGGAAAAAGGTTAAATCAGAAAACAGTGTTTAGGGGCCGATTTAATACGGATGTCTATTAAAAGCAATATCAAACAAAGGGGTATCTAAATGGTTAAAAAACAGTGTGAGTTCATCAGCCATGACATGAATGGCATAAAAATTTTTGACCACCAAAACAAAACCTTAGTTACCATAACCATAAACCCCCAAGGCCTCCAATGCCAACACTGTGGAACCGACCAGTGTTCACATGTAGAATTCATGTTGACCCTGCCAGATATAGCAAAAACCGTCCGACAAAAAATTAAGGCAGGCTGGAACCTACCCGACCCCGACCAATAAATTGGATACAAAATAATCTGCCGCTTGTAGCCGCTTTCTTAGTGACACTTTCTGCAAGGTCTGATACTGTTTAGTTTTTATTCTGGGTTGCTAACATTGTATGCTATAGAGAGGTACATGGGTTGAATGGGAAACCACTTGCCAGTATAGTTAGTGCTGGTATGACTAAATTTGGTAAACATGACGGTTTATTGACGCGTGAACTCTTTGCTGAAGCCGCTTCTGAGGCATTTTCTCGTTGTCCCAAGCTTAATCCTAAACAGGATATCAAAGCTATGTTTATTGGGCATATGGGTGAGGCTTATGAACATCAGGGGCACACCGGCAGCACCTTGGCGGATTGGGCGGGCCTCTCAGGCATCGCCGCTACACGCACAGAAGCAGCCTGTGGAAGCTCGGGGGTTGCATTGCGCTCAGGCATTTATGCAGTTCTCTCCGGCTTAGCAGACGTAGTTATAGTAGGCGGAGTCGAAAAAATGACGCATCGCACCACCGCAGAAGTCACCGAATATCTAGCAATGGCCTCAGATTACCCCTTTGAACAATTTCACGGAATCACATTCCCCGGACTCTACGCGCTAATGGCTAACGCACATATGACTACATATGGCACAACGGAGGAGCAAATAGGTATGGTTGCCGTCAAAAATCACTATCACGGTAGCCTCAACCCCAAGGCACAGATGCAAAAAGAAGTCCCCCTCCAAAACGTTCTAGCCTCAAAGTATGTAGCTTGGCCGCTTAAACTCTATGACTGCTCCTTGATAACCGATGGCGCCAGTTGCATAATTTTAACAAAACCCGAACTCGCAAAAAAATACACCGACCAACCCGTCCACATAGTGGGCAGCGGACAAGCCAGTGACACCATCGGGCTATACGAACGCCAAACGCTTACATCATTAAACGCGGGCAAACTAGCCGCAAAAGAAGCCTACCAAATGGCCAACATTACCCCAAACCAAGTCAACCTAGCTGAGGTCCATGACTGCTTCACCATAGCAGAAATTCTACACTATGAAGATTTAGGCTTCTGCGCTGTTGGTCAAGGAGGCAAACTCGTTGAAAGCGGAGCCACCCGTATAGGCGGAAACATACCCGTAAACACTAGCGGCGGACTCAAATCCAAAGGTCATCCCGTTGGCGCCACAGGCACCGCTCAAGCATACGAGATGTATATGCAACTCACAGACCAAGCAGATAGACGTCAAGTCAAAGATGCAGAAATCGGGTTAACCCAAAACATTGGCGGCTCAGGCGCAACAGCAGCCATACACATCTACCGGAGAGATAACTAATGAGCACAGAAGCCTTCACAATTGAGCAATTCTACAAATTCCTCTCAACCAACCAATTAATGGCCGGAAAATGCACCAAATGCGGAAAAATCCATCTACCCCCCAGACCCCTCTGCAATGAATGCTTCTCCAAAGAATTCACCTGGACCCCCCTCACAGGAAAAGGCAAACTCATCACATATACCATCATCCACGTAGCACCCACACAATTCCAAGCACAAACACCCTACGCCGTAGGTATCGTTGAACTCGAAGAAGGCCTAAAAATCCCCGGCATGATACAAAACATAACACAAGAACAAATCAAAATCGGCATGGAATTAACCATAGCTTTTGACACCACAGAACTACCACAAAATTGGCCAACTTGGCCCCGCTACCACTTTACTTCCCCAAAACCCTAAATTTTTGAAACCTACAGGGTAAAATTACCCTATTCTTTGTTTGATCCAAGCACACCCCCTACTTTGTACAAAACCATATTCCCCAAAGTAAAATAGCCACCGCTACCTACATTTATTCTGATGAATGAGGTGTTTTAAGTGTCGGTTTGTATTGTGTCGTGTAGTGTGCTCAAAGGTGAGCTTTTGCAACTTAGGGCAGAGGGGAAATTGGATGCTGAATTGGTTTTTGTGAGCAAAAATTTCCATGTAGATTATGCACAGCTGGAGACTAACTTGCGCAAGATGCTTGCGCATACCAAGCAACGGTTTAGGGGCAGGATTGTGTTGGTTTATGGTTCGCTTTGTTTGGGGCAGTCGGGTGAGATGGAAAAGTTGGCTGATGAGTTTGGGGTTGTTAGGGTGGATGCTTTGAATTGTATTGATTGTCAGCTTGGGGGTAGCGGCCGTGCTTTGGAGACTGATCCTGAGCATAATTTGATGTTTATGGGTCCGGGTATGGTAGAGTTTTTTGCTGATATGAAGCGTAATCTTTTGCAACAGGGTATGGATGAGTCATCGTTTAGAGGGTTGTTTAGCGGAATCAAAGGTCTGGTTCTTTTAGATACCTGTGGGGATAAGGCAAAACTTTTGGGGAATTTATCTGCATTGGGTATGGGTCTTGAGGTGGTCGAGGTTCTAGAAGTGGGTTTAGGTGGGGTTTTGCGGGTTGTTTTAGAGGCCGTTGAGCGGGGTTAGAGTTTGGCGGGGTAAAATAACATGTGTACGTTTTGTTAGTTAGTTTTATTGTGGTTTGTTTGTTTTGTTGAATCACCATAAATATTAAAGAATGCGACAGACAATACTGATACCTATTGTGGAGTGGCCTTGGTTGACTCAAACTATTGGTGATTCGGTTCCTGTGTCTCAGGCTGAGAAGCGGGTTGAGGATTGGAAATCGCGTCTGATTGATTTGTCTCGCAAAAATAATTTGCTTTATTTCCGTAAAACTAGGCGGGGTAATCTTGCTATTACTCAGCCTGAGGCGCAAAAAATTTTTGATACTTTGGTTGTAAAGAATGGACGTTTAGAATTCTATATGCCCACTGTACCCAAACCGGCTAAAACAGAACAAACAGCTGAGACGGCGGAGAAGCCTAAGGCAAAGGGTCGATCAAAGAAGGCAAATAGTAAAGCGGCGGGTGATTTTTCTGTTGTTGAGTCTGAGGGTGAGGTTAAAGCGGTTAAATCCTCGACTAGAGCCGCTGTTGTAGATAATGTTGGTGATGAGGCGGTGGTGGTTTCTAAGCGACCGGGTGCTAATCAGCTTGTTTTGGATAAAATGAGTACTGATGAGGTTGATCGAGCACTCAAAGCTTTGGAGCGGCGTGCACTTTTGGATTATCGGGAGCGCGGTGTTCGCATTTTGTATGCAGCGTTTGGATTGCTAAATTGGGTGGATCTAGAGACACAGGAGAGTGTGTCGTCGCCTTTGGTTTTGGTGCCGCTTGAAATCGGCAAAGAAACCCGCCGTTCGCCCTACAGTATTGCGGTGCCTCCGGTGGAGGATGAGGCTGTTTTAAATCCGGCGTTAGCTGCAAAGCTCTATAATGATTATCGAATCGAGTTGCCGCCTTTGCCTGAGGATTGGGAAGGCCAAACCCTTGCAGAGTATTATCGTCAAATTGAGGCGGCCGTAGCTAAATTTAGTTGGAAAACTGAGAGCACCATTGATTTAGGGCTATTTTCTTTCCAAAAACTGGTCATCTACAAAGATCTAGACTCTAACGCACCCACCGTGACTCAACATCCTCTGGTGCGTGCCATTGCAGGGTTCAAAGAAGAAGGTCTGATTCAGACGGGGTTGCCTGAAGAAAAAGATGTGGATATTGTGGAGGTACCCGCTAAGACCTATCAGGTTTTGGATGCCGATAGCAGTCAGCGACTCAGCATACAGTATGCGTTGCATGGACAGAGTTTTGTCATGAAGGGCCCCCCGGGTACGGGTAAGAGTCAAACAATTGCCAATATTATTGCGGAATGCATTGCTAATGGGAAAAGTGTTCTATTTGTTAGTGACAAGATGGCCGCTCTTGAGGTGGTGTATAAGCGCCTCAGTGAGGTGGGGTTGGCGCATTTTTGTTTAGAAATGCATAGCAGCAAAGCCAACAAACAGCAAGTGGTCGCAGAACTCAAGCGCAGTTTAGATGAGAATTTGGTGCCGCGCAAATTACCCTCCAGTCACGATTTTGACCGCTTATCGGAGTATAGATCCTCTTTGAATGGGTATGTGTTAGCTATTCATCAAAAGCGGCAGTATATGCAGCGCAGTGCCTATGAGGTACTAAGTATTATCTGTAGCCTGGAACGGGTACCCTTTATTCCTGTGGGACTAAGTGGACTCTCGACGCTAACGCCGCAAAAAATGCGCGAACTAGAAGAGATGGTTAGCCATCTAAGCAAGGTCTGGGCCGTTGTTGAAGAACCCGATTTCCCCTGGGTAGGTTATCGCGCCGATAAATATGATCTAGAAATCCGAAGTGAACTCTTAACGGCTCTGGAAAATATCAATCAAACCCTGCGTGAACTCGAATTAGAAACCGAGGACTTTTCAGCTAAAATAGGTGTGTTTCCACCGGAAAATTTTGCACGTATCCAGTGGTTATTAAATGTGGGAAATATGCTCTATGAGAGCCCCAAACCCGAACAACGCTGGCTACTAAACCCCACCGAGAATCTCTTAGCCGAAGCGAAATCCTATCTAGAAATTACCACCTGGATTAATACAACCCGTACCGACCTCCTAGAACGCTACACCCCCGCCATATTTGAGTTGGTCTTGACCCGCTCCCAAGAACTCCAGCAAGCAGTAACCAATGTGGGTAAAGCCTCCGGAAGCGTGGATTTGGCGCAAAGTGAATTATTAGCCAAACGCGAAAAATTCCTCGTCTATCTCAAAACCATGATGAGCACCGTTCGTAAATGGAAAGAAACCGCTCCTGCTCTAGCACATATGCTAGGTTTAGATGGTGCTGAATTGACTATTTTGCAACTAAAGCAACTCTCACGTATGGCGCATCTGTGTTTCTCAGATGATAAACCTGAGGCGCAGTGGTTTAACAAAGAATACCTCCAAGAAGTCACCCAAACCGTTGAGAAAACAAAACAAATCTATGAAGAACACAGCCTGCTAAAGAACAAATTAAGCGAAACCTATAGCGAAAATCTCTACAAACTCGACTTAGATACGTTAATTGAGAAATACAGCGGCCCCTATCAAGGCGGCATAAAACTCTTCAACAGCGAATATCGCAATGACCAAAAACGCATCGCGCAGATCACCCATGAAAACAAGGTTCCAAAAACGGTGCTACAGGACTTAATTGATGCCCGTAAAGTTAACAAATTATCCAAAAAAATCGCCGATTCCGCACAAGACGTTCAAATCCTGCTGGGCCACTACTACCACAAAAGCAAAACAGACTTTAAAGGCGCACAAAAAGCCATAGCACTCACCGAAGAAATCCAAAAACTAAACTGGGCCACCACCATCCCCGAACCCCTGCTAAAAATCCTAACAACCCCGGCCCACCCCGCACCCATGATTAAAAACCTAGGCGAAGACATCCAAAACTCGGTAGCCAAATGGGAACAACAAACCAAAGAATTCGAAGCACTCCTACCCAAAATAATTGCAAAATCCGAACATAACCTCACCGAAACATCGTTACCCCAACTAGAGAGCTGGACCGCTGAAACAGAGAAGCAACTAGCCGTTTTAGCTAATCTAACTAGCCAGACCTTAATAGTTGCCAAGGGGGAACCTAAAAATTATCAGCAGCTCATAGGTGATCTTCGAAATGCAGAAGATATTCGCAAAAAAGAAGCCCAGATTGTAGCTGAAAAAGCCCAACTGCAAGAAAAATTTGGCACCCGCTTCCAAGAACTACAAACCAATTGGCAAGATATCGTCACAGTATTGCAATGGGTCCAAAAAGTGCAGGCCATGTTTGGAGACCTGCCCGTACCCGAAGCCTTTGCCGAACTAGCCACCCAAGGACCAAACGCCGCACCCTCAAACCAAGAACTACAACTGCGACGCGATAACGCTCTGGGAGTATTGGCAGATTTTGAAAACCGCTTCGAATCCGAGATGCACTACCAAAACCAAAAACTAGTCGATTGCGACATCCAAATAATCGAGGAACGTATAACCAGTCTGCGCGACCGAGTCGATGATCTCCAAGTCTGGATTGACTACAAAGACACCAAAACCCGCTTCACCCTCCTAGGACTAGATCCCTTCTTTGAAAGATTAGTAGAAGAAAAACCCCCCGCAGTGGATTTAGTTATTATTTTCCGCAAAAGCGCCTACCAAGAATGGATAAACAACCTCTACAATGAAGACCCCCAACTAGGCAAATTCCGCAGAGAAAACCACGAACAACTCATCACCGATTTCAAAAAACTCGACCACGACCTCATCGGACAAACCTCCGCCATGGTCATCGACGCCGCAAACAGCCGCAAACCCCAAGACATACTCATCCAAGCCGCAGACGCAGAAGCAGGCATTCTCTCCAAAGAAGCCGCCAAAAAACGCCGCCTAATGCCCCTGCGAATGCTCTTCCAAAAAATCCCCACCCTCCTAGTCAAACTCAAACCCTGCCTACTCATGAGCCCCATCACCGTAAGCCAATTTCTGCCCTCAGACATAAAATTTGACCTCGTGCTCTTTGATGAAGCCTCCCAACTAGTCCCCGAAGACGCCATAGGCGCCATCTACCGCGCCAAAACCATAGTAGTCGCAGGCGACAACAAACAACTCCCCCCCACATCATTTTTCCAAAAAAACCTCCTAGACGACAAAGACTGGGACGAACTAACCGATGAGAGCATAGAAGTCTTTGACAGCATCCTAGATGAGTGCCTAGGCATAGGCCTACCGGTAAAAACTCTGAAATGGCACTACCGAAGCCGACACGAAGGGCTGATCGCGTTTAGTAATCATCGTTTCTACGATGACACCATGATAACCTTTCCCTCCGCCAAAGCCGAAACCGATAGCCTAGGCGTTAAACTCGTTCATGTCCCAGGCGCAATCTATGACCGAGGAGGCAAACGCAACAACCCCGCCGAAGCCGAAAAAGTAGCCGATTTAGTCTTTGAACACTTCAAAACCTACCCCAAAAAAACCCTAGGCGTGGTCACCTTTAGCATTGCACAAATGGAAGCAATTGAGGAAGCCATAGAACGCCGCCTAAAAGAACACAGCGAATTTGAACCCTTCTTCAAAGAAGACCGCATCGATGGGTTCTTTGTCAAAAACCTAGAAAACGTCCAAGGCGACGAACGCGACGTCATCTTTTTTAGCGTAGGCTATGGCTATGACCAAAACGGCCAAATAACCATGAACTTTGGCCCCCTCAACAAACCCGGAGGAGAACGCAGATTAAACGTAGCAATCACCCGCGCCAGAGAAAAAGTTGTAATCATCACTTCCATCAAAGGCTCCGACATCGACCCCGAAGTACAAGCCATAGGCATCCAAACCCTGCGCACCTACCTCGAATACGCCGAACAAGGCATTGATGCACTCAACAGAATCAAAACCAAAGAAGGCACATACGACTCCGCAATAGACGAAGATGTTGCCAATGAAATCAAAAAACTCGGCTATGACATAGTCCTCGAAGTGGGTTGTAGCGGCTACAAAATCGACATAGGCGTCGTTGACCCCGTAAACAAAGGCCACTACCTCCTAGGCGTAGAATGCGACGGCTACACCTACAAATCCAGTAGTAGTGCACGCGACCGTGACCGTCTCCGCGAACAAGTTCTACGCCAACTAGGCTGGCGCATTCACCGCATATGGGCACCCGCTTGGGTGGCAAGACGCGACAGCGAAATTCGCCGACTCAAAGAAGCCATAGAGCAAGCCCAAGTACAACAAATAGAAAAAGACGCACAAAAACCCCTAAGCGCACCAATAACCGATGTACAGAAAAACCAGTATGGCGGCATCGAAAAACTAGGTGTCCCCTACAAAGTCTACCCCATCAAAGCAACCTACAATCCATATATCAAAGCCCAAACCGCCAAAGCAAGCGTAGATAGCCGCATCAAAAATGAGTTCCATTTCCCCGAAAACCGTGAAAACCAAACCAAACTCTTAGGTGAACTCATAGCCAACGAAGGACCAATACACTTTGACTATGCTGTGGGTCGATTAGCCGCAACATGGGGCATAAAACAGATAACCCCAAAAATCAATCATGCCGTCAAAGAATCCCTAAACAACCTCCTACGCCAACAAAAAGTCACCATCAAAGGGAGCTTTTTGTGGCCAGCTGGACTCAAAGAAACCCCCATACGAGTACCCATGCAGGGTGTGCCCGAATCCAAACGCAAACCCCAATACATCACCCCCGAAGAAATTGAATCCGCTATGAAACAAGTAGCCCAATATGCCCTAGGCATAAGCGATGAAGCCTTGATTAGCGAAACAGCCAAAGTCTTTGGTATGAGCCATGCCACAGAGGAAGCAAAAACGGTCTTCTCTGAGGTACTCAAACGCCTAATAAGGGAACGTAAACTGGTTTGCAACGAAGACGGTGTAGTAACCGTCGCCTAATTTTTTTCACTCGCTATTTTTTTTATTAAATTCGGCAAATCAATCAAAGAGGTTATGATATAGTTTGCACCGCTTTTTATCAGCTGATCCTTAGTTGATATGCCGCTTGGGAAGCCAACCGCGCAGATTTTGAGGTTTTTGGCACTTTGCATATCTATTACACTATCACCCACAACCAGCACTGACTCGGGATGGGTGTTTAGCGTTTCTAGTACGCGGGTGTGTTGTTCGATGTCGGGTTTAACCCGCTTAACGCCGTCACGGGTAATTGAAACTTCAAAGTAGTCTTTTACTTTGAAGCGGTCCAAGAGATAGTCGGCGTATGTTTTGCTACTATTGGTGCATAAGCCCAGTTTTATGTTCATTTTTTTGAGTTCTTTGAGTGTTTCAAGAGCACCGGGCATTAGATTGGTGAGTGCGGATGCATCTTTTTCGTATTTTTGGACTATGGCTAAGCTTTGTATGCGTACTTCAGTGAAGGTGTCGGGTTTGCCGTTGTTTTTAAAGTACAGTTCTGCTTTGTCTAGCATGTCAAAAACGCCTTCTTTAACATGCAATACTGAGAGGGGAACGCCTACTCTTAGGAGGTATTCTCTGACTTCGCCGCGCAGAGCTTTGTAGTCTAGATTAAATGTGACTAGGGTTCCGTCTAAATCGAATATGACTGCTTCAATGACCATGGGATCCGCTCCGTTTATTTGCAGAGTCGAATCTACATCCGCTAAGAAAATATACTTTCCGGTTACGCACCATATAAGACGCCAACTGGGTATGTAGTTTGTTAAAAGGTGCTTTCACTGGCGCTTGTCCACGTTACCCACTTAATGACACATTTAGGCCTCCCGAGCATATGTAATATAGGACAGGATTCCAGTAAAGGGGTTTTATACGTGCATCGTAAGCAACTACAGTGAAAGCAACACAAGGTTGGTCTAGTTCTTTTTGTAGTTTGTGTATAGGAAAATGTAGAATTTTTGCGTCTAAGAAAAGCTTAGTACGCGGTTATTTTTTGCGTTCGGCGATTATGCCGCGGCATTTATCAGCGTATTCACAGTACTGAAGACATACTGCGTTTTCGTCGGGGCGTTTCCATTCGGCTCCGCAACTGGGGCAGGTGGTTTTGTCTTCATCGGTCCAGATTTCTAGTTCTGCGCCGCAGACGTGGCAGTTGATGTAGGCGGGTTTGGGTTGAAGCAGATCGCGCAGGCCGGGGCAGGTTTGAGGATTTTTTTCGGTTGGGTTAGAGCTCAATTAGGTCACCTCCGATTTTGACTTCGAGCACTTTTAGGGGGATTTGTTTTGTTGAATCTGTTAGTGCTTTGTTGATGGCCCATTTGAGGCCGCTGCAACAGGGTACTTCCATATGCAGCACTGTTATGCTTGTAATGTTGTTTTGGGTTAGGATATCTGTGAGTTTTGTGGCGTAGGCGCGTGCGTCGTTGAATTTGGGGCATCCGATAACGACGCGCTTGTTTGCCATATGGGCCTGGAAGTTTTTGAGTGCGACGGGTGCGCAGTCAGCGGATAGTAGCAGATGGGCGTTTTCAAAGAAGGGTGCTTTAGCTGGGACAAGTTCGAGTTTTATGGGCCATTGGGGAGTTTGGATTGTTGAGGTGCAAGGGGTGGTGGGGTATTTTTGGGTGTTTTTGTTTTTGTTGAGGTGTTGGTGGACTTCTTGTTGGTTAAATGCGTCTGCTTCGCGCTCGGTTATGGTGATTGCATTTTTTGGGCAGTCGCCTAGGCATGCACCTAATCCATCGCAATAAGTGTCTTTGACTAGTTGGGCTTTACCGTTTATGATTTGCAGTGCGCCCTCGGCGCATTTGGGGATGCAGACGCCACATCCGTTGCAGAGGTCTTGGTTTATTTCTACAATTTTTCTTTTCATGGGTTTTCCTCCTTTAGGCAGGCTCCGCCTGTGGGGCAGAAGTTTTGTGCGTGGTTTTCTATGGCGGTAAAGATGGGGGTTAGGGTTTGTTTGTTTGCGGTGTAGATGCGTTGTTTACCTTTTTTTTGAATGGTGACAATATTGCATTGGAGCAGGGGTTTTAGGTTGTGGCTTATCATGCTTTGTTCTTGGTTTAGAATTTGGGCTAGTTCGCTTACGCTCATGGGTTTGATCATGAGTTGTTCGAGTGCGGCGAGGCGGGTGGGGTTGGCTAGGTTGGTAAAGAAGCGGTAACAGATTGTTGTGAGGCTTTTTTTCATCCATCTCCCTCCACATTGCATGAATAATACTTCATATGAATATTTATTCATATAAAGATACTGGTACAAACCACAAAAACAAAAACCCAAACAACAAATAATTTAGATTATAGTTTGTAGCGGTCAAAATCAGCTGAACCCGTATCAGGCGTAACAAAATAGAAAACCATACCACAAGCCTGACACCTAACTTCTTGATTATGCAACCGCTCAACACGTAGAGAACCACATTTTGGACAACGCATACTTGATTACTCCTGGGGTCTGTCGTTTTTCATTCTTCATCTTTCCCAATCAGACTGGGACGGCGACATCAT
>JAIRQQ010000003.1 GCA_031256395.1 Nitrososphaerota archaeon | reverse complement strand
CTCTCAACTATACGCTGAGCATTATTTTGATCTGAATTCCACACTAATATTGAGACAGCAAAAATCGATATAATACATACCGCGAGTAGTATAATCCATTGTTTGCGCATATAGACCCGTAATACCCTAATTATAATTAAATTTAAAAGTATCCCATAAATCCCTCTCACATATGCCCCTTTTTCCCTTTTCTTAAAATTCATCTGTACCTGCTGTGTAATTGTTGATAGTTCTTTGAAAAAGGCAGTTATCTATGGCTGATTGCTTGAGTACAAGTGCAGTTTACTGTTTAGCTAGCTTCCAAGCGCTTGCAAACTTGGGTTTGCAAGCTTGTAAAGTTGGTTTCTCCTAATGCCAATTTTTCTTCACTAACAACAAAGTCGTGTTCTCAAAAACTATTAAATAAATTCTATCACTGCTTGTTTGTTTGTTAAACGTAGGAAAGGGCTGATATGGTCAGAAGATCAGTATTGGAGCAGATATATCGAGAAATGATAAATATACGAATGCGACTCGATGATATCGAGAATAACTTTGCAAAAATTATGTCTGCACCCACTGTACCGATGTCTGAGACTAATCTAATTAGTCTGCCCGATCATCTCCGAAAAACCTATCTGATGGTGATATCAAAAGGCCAATGTGCTGCAATACAGATTTCCAAACTCACTGGGAGATGCCGTGCAGTCGAGAGTAGCTATCTCAATCAACTCGCAAGAATGGGATGGCTAGATAAACACCGAATTTCCAAAGTAGTATATTTCCAAGTATCTCACACATCAAACACGCTCCTACAACCCCTAAAAACCAAACTTACACCAATTAATACAAACAAAACATCAACTGTTTAGCTCAATTTTAACTAATGTTATTAGATATAACCTCAATAGGGGTTTAGCTAACGCGTTTTTGATAACCCTATTGTTTGCTCTCTTTGTTTTGTATCTGTGTTTTATAATCCCTTTTCGGTTTTTGTGTTTGCTTGTTTGTGTAGTGATGGGAAACTTGTTTCTTTTCCTTATTTAGCGGTTGTGTTTGGCTCTAAAGCTTAAATGGGTCAAGATGTATCTCTCACTTTCGGAAGGTACAAAATTTGGCTGATATAATCCAAGACGGTGACTATGTACTCATTTACCTTGACGCACGCCGCACCTACATGATTAAAATGCAGGCTGGGCAAACTTTCCACACCCACAAGGGATATCTAAAACTCGATGAAATCATCGGCAAAGAATTTGGTGAGCCCATCAAAAGTAGCTTAGGTGTTACTTTCACAACCCTAAAACCAACTTTAACTGATTATATGATGAAATCTGGTCGCAACACCCAAATCGTCTATCCTAAAGATGCGGCTTTGATTGTTATGTTTAGCGGCATTGGACCTGGGAGTCGAGTGTTTGAATCCGGTACAGGTACCGGAGCCTTAACTAGTGCATTGGCACACTATGTCGGTCCAACGGGCAAAGTCTACACCTACGAGTTACGTCCTGAATTCCAAAAAAATGCTGCTAAAAACCTTCAGCGTTCCAAACTTATCGACAATGTAGAGATGAAAAGCGGTGATGTTACCATGGGTATTGCAGAACGAGATCTAGATGCGGCCGTTTTGGATTTAGCAGTTCCTTGGCTGGTTGTTCCTCATGTTTATGAGGCACTCAAACCCTCTGGAGTTGTTGTTTCTTTTAGTCCCACTATTGATCAAGTTGTGCGAACAACTGAGGCTCTGCGTGACAGCGGCTTTGTTTTCATAGAGACTATTGAGTGTCTTATGCGCACAATGCAGGTGGAGCGCGGTAAAACCCGGCCCAACACCATGATGACAGGGCACACTGGCTACATTACTCATGCTAGAAAAATAATCAAGCTCGCACAAACTGAAATCCCAATTGTTGAGCAAGAAGCCGCTATAGCTGATGTGGATTTTGATAGTTTAGATATAGAAGAAAATAGTGAAGTTATGGCAGAAGATTCTGCCTAAACTTTTGCTTTTACTTTTCCTTTTACTTTTCTGCCGTTATCGGGCATGGGCATACTTAGTTGATAGACAGCTTGTTTGAATTGCTCACCGCTGGCACCGCGTGTTAAGCCGTAGTAGGCGCCCAAGATTTTGCCAAAGTAGGGGATGATGAATTTGTCAAAGGTATTGTAGAGCATTGGATTTGGCAGACGGTTTTCTAAAAATGTCGGTTTCCAGATTTTAATGTTGTATTCCCAACATTTAATAAAGAAGTCCCAGCGTGCTTTGCTAAGGGAATCCATCTCAGTGCCTTTTTGTTTCATTAGGACACAGTTTTCTAGGGGTACAAAGAAGAGCGGCACGTAGAAGGCGTTGTATTCTTTGAGTTTATCCATAAGCTCTAGGGTTTGGAGCATGTCTTCTTCTTTCTCTTCGGGCAATCCGATGATAAATGTCGCCAGCGGGTACCAGTCGTTGTCGTTTAATATGCCAAACGCGTTGGTGACAACGTCTTGCCATTGTTCGGGTTGGAAGGGCAACATTTTGCCTGCCATGTATTTTTTCATTAGGCGTGGGCTGCCGGTTTCGACGCCGGTTTCGGCGGTGATTATTGGTTTTTTCCCAAAGGAGTACCAGGATTTTTCGATGAGTATTTCGGCTAGCTCAGTTATCATTTGAGGATCGTTCCAGACTGGTGCTAGGGACATATGTGCGGCTTGGATGCTTTTTACGCCTGGGTAATCTGCGACGGTTTTGAAGAGTTTAACCACTGCTTCACGGTTAGGGACGAATTGTGAGTCTTTTTGGCCGTAGAGGAACATGTCTTCGGTGATTAGGGTAATGTGGTCGCTGCCTTGTGATACGCTTAGGGCGACTTCTTTCATGATTTTGTCCATGGGTACATCGATTTTGTGTTGCATGGTGGGGGTGCAGAATTGACAGTTTCTGCCGCAGCCTTTGTTGATTTCTACTGCGCCATGGATTGCGACGTTTTGGATTGCGGGTATTTCTTGGTTGTAGTCCCAATTGTTGAGTGATTCATCCGCTTTTGCGATTCGGGGCAGGGGTTCACCATTGAGTGCTTTTTTGAACAGTTCTATGATGGGGCCTGGTCTGCCGCCCATTAAAACGCAGTCAACGCCGTAGCTTTCGGAGACGTTTTGGCGTTCAAGTTGCCATGAGCCATATCCGCCGACGATGATTTTTGGTCTGTATTTTTTGATGGCGGGGTGCATGACGAGTTTGCGGAACTCGATGCGGTTCATTGATTCGCCGCCGCCTACAATGGAGCTGTAGGTTTTGCTGACATAGCCCATACCTGTGGGGTCCATGCTTGAGATGCCTACAACTTTGGTTTGGGGGCCTATGAATTTGGCTAGATCTTCGGGGTATGAGACTGCTATGTCGTTTGGTGAGAATCCGCCTTCAAGGAGAATGGCTTCGACTTTTCGTAGTCCATATGGTACGTAGCTTGCTTGACCATCTGCCCGTTGAGGGCGGTGGGGATAGAGGGTTTTGCGTACATATGAGAGTGGAATTGGGCCTTTGCCAAATCCTCCTGAGAAAGCGATGAATGGGTTATTTAGGAAGTCACTCATTTCAGTTGCTGATGCTGTGAGGACAATTTTTTTACCGCTTGGTGTTTCCAACCTTCTATTCCTCTCT
>JAIRQQ010000118.1 GCA_031256395.1 Nitrososphaerota archaeon | reverse complement strand
AAGAAAAACTATATGTTTCTCAAAGTCTCTTCAAATGCATAAAGCGGTAGTTGGTTTGTGTATTAACGTGAAAATTTTCAAACGTCCACTAACCATATAAACTAATGTCGAACACTACCATATAATCAAAGAAATAGCAAATAAACCCGCTATAGCAGGCTAAGTTAATTTTTGGAAACGTACTTTTCCGATGTATTGAAGAATCCATTTCACCAGCTGGTCGTAGGTTTCAGCACCCAATTTTGTGAGTACCACATCATCGTTTGAATCAAACCCGATAAATCCTTTTTGAGCCATCCAATCTAGATACTTAATCAGTCGATCATATGATAGCCCTGTGGAGGTTGCTAGAGCGGTTTTTGTCATCCGGTTTTTCTCTTTTAGAGTCTTTATGACTCTAGCCAGCACATAGAGGTCAGGTTTGGAAATCGGTTCTCCGGAATTCACTTTCAAACCATCGAAGCTCCCACAGAAGCGAATCAAGACGACCAACCTGTTCATAACGATTACGAAGATCCTTAAGACTAAAAATTAAAACAAAAACAAGGGGCACCACCAAAAGCGAGATAGCATCAAAGCTAAAGTGTACAATGTTACCCAGAAAACTTGACAAAACAACAAATGCAAAAAACGCTATCAACCAGTAAGCCGCTACTTTTATGGCACCATAAAAGGCAAAGCCTAGTTTTGCAAAGCGTATGTCGCTAAAGATGGTTTCCCAGTTTGTTTCCTGTAAAAGCTTTAATGCCCCAGGAGTTCCCTCGTTTAGAGTAGTTGTCCATTGTTGAGTTTTTACAGTATCTATTTTTCTGCCAACCCATACAACACCTATGATTACACCAATACAGGGAATCAAAATATTGGAGAAAGCAACCCCCCAACTGTTAGAGGTAATATTGCTGATTCCATAGAGGTTCAACAGGTTAACTACAAGATGTAGAGTCAACAACCCAGCAACTGAAACAATAATTATTAATGCAAAATCAACTATAGCAGAGACAAGTTTACGGTATTTTTTAACTTGATCTATCGCTGTGAGAAATTCAGCCATTTTACTTGAGAGCGTTTCTTCAGTCAAAAACCAGCACCCAACCCTTCAACAGATATACCGGCCTGTCCTTGAACAGTAAAACAATAAACTGAAACGCGTGAATACTCGTTCACCCAATTCAGGTTAGAGTAGGGAACTTGGGTGAGTGTACGATTGGAGAAAAACGCTATATCGATGGGATTTTTATCAGAAAGGCTTATTCCGTCAGCTTGAAAGCTAGAACTACCCGGAGAAAACCCGCTACTTGGCATAACTACTGAGAATTTATAGGACGATGAGGCCGGTATTTGTTTTTGCGTACCGTTTGAGAATACTAATAGCGCATCTGACTCCCAAGCAGATATGCTAACTTTGACTTGAAGATGCGCATAATCCAGTTTTGCGATAACCACAGTCATAGCTTCATCGCTAACAGTATGCTCAACGATAGGGTGAAAAGCGGACAATACCGCAATCTGAGTTGCAATCAACACAACCAAAGCCAAGAATATCCAAAGTTTTTTCATAAACATTCTTTTGAAACTGTAAATATAAGGTGAACTCATCGCCGAAGAGTATGGAGAAACCAAGAATAGTCAATTAAAAAAATACTCAAACTAGAAAACACTGACAAAACAAATCTATCAGGGTTTTCTGATACAAACACCTACTAAATCGCAAATCAAAAGTACATTCTGTGATGAAGAGAAAGCAAGGACACCGTATAAAGCAACATACTAAAACGGCAACTAATAACATCAAAAACCGTAGCAGGTAATTGAAAGTGTGATAACTACATCATTCAACCATACAATAGCTGGATTAGCTTTAGGGTTTCTTTGGTCGGTTAAATTCAGCATTTTTGGCTGTTTTCCATTTTTTTCGCTGAACAATGATTACGCCAAAAAGAACAATTATGCTACAAACAAGCGATCCAATGAGTATCAACCGGTAAACCATCATACCGTCCATTTCTATCACAACTATTCAATCACTAAGACAACTAATAATTCTCCCTTCAGAACACAATTATCTCTAAGCTGTTCTCATAGAGAACACTCTGCAGCCCTTTTGTTCTTAGGGGAGCATTATATGTTTCCATGAGGGTATAAGAAACAGTGAAAAAATCAAATGAAAATCGAAAAAAAACTAGTCGTCTTAAGTATACTCGCCATAACAATCGGAGTGGCGACAGTTATACCCATGGCAGTTCTTATGAATGCAAACGCCCAGACAAGTCCATATGCTGAGTCAGTCGAAGCATATGGTGAACCTTGGCTTGATCTAGAAATTACCGGTGCATACTTCACCATCGATACAGTCAATAAAGAGAAACCAGAGATACTCGATGGAGATTATATACGTACAGATATGATCAACTGTCAAACCACGCTCAACGATAACGCCTTAAGCAACCAACCAGAAGTACGAATTGAATACTTTGAAATGACATTCTACGGAGATAACCGGGAACTGTTAAAGAAAACATTCAGCGTCAACATGGCCGATAGTTCAAATGTGATATATCCAACTGGATTATTCTCTTTTTGCAATGAATACATGTTTAACTGTTCAACCCTTGACTTCAACGGGAATTTCAGCATCCCACACAACATAGATGAAGCGACAGCCGAATCAGGTTCGGGCATGTCAGGCGCCGCAGATATCGATGAATACGAAGCATTCTTGGAAGTACAAACAGTCTACCTCGAGATTAGATACATAGGTTCGGTTACCTTTGATGGCAAAAATACAGTGGTAAGCTTTGCAAACAACCAAAACGTACAGCAGATAGAGCTGACAAAGAACAAGGGCGGAAACTCTGGATTTGGTTTGAATTCATTTGGATTTGGCATATACAGCTCAGCGAAATAATGTCCAACAGGCACACACATGTTAAGTGATAAAAATGACTAGCGACGAACTGGAAGGCAACACATTAAACGTCTACACATACATCGTCCACGCAAACAAGCCAGTGGGAACAAGAGACGTAACTCGAGGCGCAGAGCTTAGCAGTACAAGCGTCGCACACCGCCATCTTCAAAAACTTGAAAACTTGGGTCTGATAGAGAAAAACAGCTACGGCGACTACATCCTAAAAGAGAAAGCAACCATCAAAGGGCATGTGTGGGTCGGCAAAAACCTCGTGCCCCGATTGATGTTTTACTCCTTCTTTTTTTTGGGCGCATTCGCCGCAGAAGTGGGTATAATATTACTTGGCTTTCTAATTAAGGATTTAGTTATTGAGATTAGCTTCTTGTTTTTAACAGCAATGACCGCAGTTGCAATGATACTATTTCTCTTCGAAGGATTAGCACTGTACCGTAAACTAAACCCAAAGCGACCAGAACAAACCGAATGAAGCCTACAACAGGGTTAGAGTGTAGATATATTAAAACCAATATCAACATTTTTTCTGTATAGTTCTTGTTTTGTTTTAGGGTTAGAAATAAAAAGGCTAATAGGAGTGCCGGTTCCAACTATGACTGTGTTGTGGGTTATAGTATGCCGCGGTTTAAGCAGATTCCTCAAATTCAAGCATTAATGGATAAAAAGGAATGTATCCGCAACATTGGCATTATTGCTCATATTGATCATGGTAAAACCACTTTGGCAGATTGTTTGCTGTCAGGAGCAGGACTGCTTTCTCCGCAAATGGCGGGAACTGCACGTGTGCTTGATTATCTTGAAGAGGAACAGAAGCGAAAAATTACCATAAAAACGGCTAATATAGCCCTGCTCTACAACAACCAACCCGGATCGTATCTCATTAACTTGGTGGATACACCTGGACATGTAGATTTCACAGGCAAAACTACACGAGCGCTTCGGGTAATTGATGGAGCGGTAGTGGTGGTGGATGCGGTAGAGGGAATTATGGCGCAAACCGAGATCTTGATGCGTCAAGCCCTAGAAGAGCGGGTCTGTCCGGTTCTTTTTATCAATAAAATTGATCGTCTTATTACTGAACTCCAGCTAGATGAGAAAGCAATCCAGGAGAAACTTGGCCACATCATCACAAGCTTTAACGATTTAATTGAGATCTACGCAGAACCCTCCTGCAAAGACCAGTGGAAAATCAGTGCCAGTGCGGGAAATGTGGCGTTTGGTGCGGCACTCTACGGCTGGGGCTTTACATATGAGATGGCTAAGCAACGTGCAGTAAAGTTCTCAGATATAATGACCACCTGTAAAAGCGGCGGGTCAGCTAATCTTGCAGAGACATTACCTGTTTATGAGGCCATCTTTGAGATGGTAACTCGAAAGGTACCCAATCCACAGAAAGCCCAGAGTTATCGGATTCAAAAAATCTGGGGCGGTAACCTCAACTCGCCAGTTGGAGAAGCACTAAGAGAATGCCGTGATGAATCGCCTGCTGTGGTGGCTGTGACTAATGTTTATTCAGATGAAAACGATGGCACACTTGTTGCAGGACGAGTTTTTTCGGGTAAAATCAGAAAAGGAGACAAACTTTATCTGGTTGGGGATATGGAGGAGACCGAGGTGCAAGCAGTCTATGTTGATATGGGTGCTTTGCATGAGAAAGTTGAGACGGTCTTGGCAGGCAATTTGGTTACTTTGTCTGTGGCAGGAAAAGTTGAAACAGGGGAGACTCTGTGGGATTTCGCTCACCAAGAGGACATGCGACCATTTGAATGTATCAGCTATGTTTCGGAGGCTGTGGTAACGTTTGTGGTGGAGCCTAAAAATCCAAAGGATATAGAGGTATTTCAGAGGGGACTTGAGCGGCTTGTCTCTGAAGACCCCAACCTTAAATTCATGACAGATAGAGAAACAGGAGAGTTTTTGCTAAGTGGCATGGGTGAGCTACATCTTGAAATCGCCGTCAAGGAACTAAAAGATACGTTAGGTACTGATGTGGTGGTTTCCTCGCCGCTGGTTGTTTATGGGGAGTACGCTCAAAGAAATGGAGTTGTTGCGTTGGCGCTAAGTCCAGATAAGCAGAACAGTGTCAAAGTGCAAGTTACGCCAAAACTAGAGCATGATGTTGACCTTGAAGAGGGGAGTCAAGTTTTGGTTGTTGATGAATATCAA
The DNA here is from genome assembly GCA_031256395.1 of Nitrososphaerota archaeon. GTDB lineage: Archaea > Thermoproteota > Bathyarchaeia > Bathyarchaeales > Bathycorpusculaceae > Bathycorpusculum. Next base: position 16,707 of record JAIRQQ010000118.1, on the reverse strand, counting down.
AATATATTGGTTGATGTTGAGGGCAGGGCACAACAGTTATCAAAAGAGTTTCTTGAGGCAGTCAAAGCAGGTTTTAGGTATGCATGCACTGCGGGGCCTCTTTGTGGTGAACCCATACATCAACTAAAAGTAGGGCTCATAGACTTTGCACTTGCCCCAGATGCAGTTACCTCAGAGATTGAGCATGCGGTAAGCAAAGCGATATTTGGCAGCTTTTTAACTGCAAATCCTATTCTTCAAGAACCCATATATAAAATCATACTCTCGGTGGCTTCAGAGTTATCAGGCGAATCTAACCGCATACTCAATATCCGCCGTGGAAAAGTTAGTCAATTTGAACAAAAAGGACCACTAACTCAAATCACAGGGTATATTCCAGTTGCTGAGACTTTTGGTCTCTCTAAAGAGTTGCGCTCAGTTACCTCGGGCAGGGCAGTTTGGCAGTCCATGTTTGACCACTGGGAAAAACTCTCACCCAAACTTGCCCAAGAAACTATTAGAGAGATACGAAAAAGAAAAGGACTGCCAAGTGATGTTGCTAAGCCAGAAAGATTCATGGAGCTCTAAAGATATGCGTCTAACGGTTGCCTTTGATTTGGATTTCTCGCTTTGCTGTGGGCAGGTGTTTCGCTGGCAAAAAATCGGCGATACTTGGTATGGTGTTGTTGGTGAAACTGTTCTAAAAATCCGCCAAGTCGGCAATGAGCTCGAGTTCGAAGGGGCCAAAGAAGAGTTTGTGCGGCATTATTTTGGGTTAAATGATGATTTGGCGCAAATTCGCCAATGTGTCGCTAAAGATTTTTTTATCAAAAAAGCTTTGGAACAATATGAGGGGTTGCGGCTTATTCGACAAGACCCCTGGTCATGTCTTATTGGTTTTATCTGCTCGGCATACAAAAATATTGCCGCCATTGAGCAGATGCTCAGAAAGCTCTCTGAGAAGTATGGTAAAAAGTATGTGTTTGATGGCAAAGAGTTCTATCTGTTTCCCACAACTGAGAGTTTAGCATCGGCCAGTGAGAGTGGCCTGATGGAATGCGGTTTGGGTTATCGTGCAAAATATGTGCAACTAACAGCTAGAAAAATTCTCGAGGAAAAAATTGACCTCCACACATTGAAGGCTAGGTCTTATTTGGATGCGCGAAAGCAATTGTTGGAATTTTATGGGGTGGGTTTAAAAGTTGCTGATTGTGTGTTGCTTTTTTCACTTGATAAATTTGAGGCGTTTCCAGTGGATGTTTGGGTTAAGCGGGTTATACTAAATCACTACGCCGATCAGTTGCCCCCGGAGATGGTTAAAAAGATGCAGAGTCACAACTCGCTCACTAACGGTGAATACTTGAAAATCGGCGAATTTGCAAGGGGATATTTTGGTAAATATGCGGGTTATGCGCAGGAATATCTCTACCATTATGAGCGAACACAACGTTAAAATTGCTAGCAATCAAAATACCTGTCTGGTGCAGATATGAGTGAAGGCAAAATATACCAATTAATCAATCAGAAAAGAGCTTTTTTGAGACAGGCCACAAAAGATTATGCAACCGGCGGCAACGATATGCTAGATGACATAAACTCAGCCCTACAAGAAGCAAAAGATGAACTGGCACATAATTTAGAGCTTGCTAGTTGCCTCAAAGAAGAAGATGAAACAGCATACCAGCAAGAATGCCTCAACATGTACAGTGCATGGTATGAAAAATGGTTTGGTAAACCTCTAAATCAGTGAATTGGAACTAAATTTTTAGTTTCTTCATTAGTTTTATTTGTGGTTAAACATGTTCCGCTTTGGAACAGAGCTGTTCCGTAAACAGAGCTAATAGTTGCTTAGGCTAAATGCATTCCAGGGAAAGACATGAAAAATGCAACAAAAATCAGCGTATGTCTAATACTGTCGATCTTGATTGGAATTTTGGCTGCTACGCCGCTACTTGTATCAGAACTAAACTCAAACATTCGACCGTGGATTACACACATACAGGGACCCATAGCACCTATCAACATTGATGTCGTCTACGCCGACTTTACTATAACAAACCCCAATACACCCATAACCCAAACCAATGGACCAAAAATAGACTACTATGTAGTCGTCAATGCCACCAACCCCTCTGATTATATATCTCTTCTAGTTGGAATAAATTTTTGGGCAGATCAGAACATCCAAAATAATACTGAGACAGGACCAATCTTTGATGGCGAAGGGAGTAGAGGTCATGGCGGGACCGCTGAGGGCGCGTGGGTTGATGGTATATGGTATAACTTAACCTGGCATAGTCCCAGCCCCTACTTTGATGCGAACGGCACAATGACGCAATCACCTTGGCATTATTTGTATCAAGAAGAGTACTGGATGGAGGGCGTAGAATATTATAAGCGAACGGTTCATAACGATGCAGGCACCAACTCGTATATCTACTTAAACATGAATGGTACATGGGTTGATGTAACTGGGCGGATTATCATTGACATACCCGACGATGGATCATCCTATAGTGGATCGGCAATAATCGCTAATCATCAGATGTATTTTCAAACAGACGGTACCGACGGGAATGATGGTTATTTGACAACCAGATGGGTCAATATTGGAAACAATGAATTTGACAATCGTTTTGCGCCCGGGCAATCTCGTTTGCTTGTAATTTCAGGCAGTTGGGAGGTTCGATTGGATTATGTTACTCTAACGGATGATGGTTTCATAAATCCTGTTGATGTGATCCGATCAGGCATCATCCAAACATTTGCTAGTGCAATGTCGGCTACGGATGTAGATTGTGATGTTGGGAACAACGCGTTCCTTGACACGTTTGCAAATACAGAGATACTCAAGCAACTTAGTCTAATACCTATAGGGAATAGCTACATCTACAATACTGTTCTAGCGGATAATCAAATGTTTCAGCTTGATCAATACGGCACAGAAGTGTTCATCAGACCTAGGAGTTAAATGGAGGAGTTGGCTTGGGCTGTGAAGATTTAGAAGGCAATACATTGAGCGTTTATGCTTTTGTGGTTAAAGAAGACAAGCCGGTTGGACCCCGCGAAGTTATGCGTGGCGCCAATCTATCCAGTCCAAGCACTGCATATCGACAGTTACAAAAGTTGGAATCGTTGGGTTTAATCGAGAAAACTGCATATGGTACATACGTTGCAAAGGAAAAAACTAGTGTTACTGGGCATGTGTGGGTCGGCAAAAACCTTGTGCCTCGTCTAATATGTTACTCCCTTTTTTTCTTTGGTATGCTAATTGTTGAATCGGTAATTTTAGGGGTTCAGTTTTTCTTTCAAGCTTTGAGTCCAAGTTTAGCTGTTTTATATTTGGTTCCAATTACCGCTGGCGCGGCGGGGTTGTTTTTAGCGGAAGGTTTACTTTTGTGGCGACGCAACAAACAGGTAATTTTGGGAAACTAGAAGTATCGGTTAGGCTGACTGGGCGGGTTTTCCTTTTATCGATTAGTTACTTAGCAAAGTGGCGGAAAATGTTTAAATGCTGTTTGGAATAGCAATATGTAGCAGTTATGTTTGGGCCCGTAGCTCAGCTAGGTAGAGCGCCAGACTCATAATCTGTTGGTCATTGGTTCAAATCCGATCGGGCCCACCACAACTAACTCAGAGGACGTCTGTAAATTTTTAAAATTTTTTAGGCAGTGTTGTAGTAGTTGGGTGGTTGTTAGTATGGCAAAGTTGTTATATCAAGGGCATGGAAGCATCCGCATTACCGCACAAGATGGTCGTGTGTTATATCTTGATCCATATGCAGGTGAGGGGTATGATAAGCCGGCAGATATTGTGCTTGTTACACATGGGCACTATGATCATAACAAGGTGGATTTGATTACTCAAAAAGAGGGTTGTCGAGTTATCACAAATAAAGAAGCTTTAGCGGATGGGAAGCATAACAGTTTTTTGCTTGATGGGATTGAGGTTGAGGCTGTTGAGGCACAAAATCTTATGCATAGTTCCAAGTCGTGTGTTGGATTTATCATAACATTGGATGGGGTTCGGATTTATTGTTCGGGTGATACTTCAAAGACTAAGCAGATGCAATCGTTTGCCGCTCGCGAGATTGATTATGCGCTATTTTGTGGTGATGGGATTTTTAATATGGGGCCTAAGGAGGCTGCGCAGTGCGCAGAAATCACAGGAGCAAAACATAACATATTGATTCATGTTAAACCCAAAGCGTTATTTGATTTGGCTAAAGCACAAAAATGGACTGCGCCAAATAAACTCATCATGCAACCGGGCGAAGAGATAGAATTAGCAGGCAATTCAAAATAACATAGTGCCGGTTTAACGCTCGAAATAAAAATGAGTACAATACCCCTCATTTAGAGGCATGAGGTGGTACGGTAGACGCTATAGTTTGAGGGAAACTGTAGAGTGAACTGAAAAAGGTAGCTGGACAAATGTACAGTTTTGTTAAGTGTAGGTAACTTTTATCTAATAGACTTATAAAAGAAGTGTAGCTACGCGCAGAAAATAGAGAGGATAAACTTGGATGGCCAGTACTGGAACCGAAAAATCGAGACCATGCCTAGACAGGACATAAAGAAGCATCAGTTGCAGAAGCTCAAAGAACAAGTTAATTATTGCTATGAGAAGAGCAGTTTTTATCGTAAAAAGTTTGATGCTGTGGGTTTAAAGCCAAGTGATATCCAATCGCTAAGTGATCTGCAAAAGGTTCCCTTTACCGTTAAGAGTGATCTTAGGGATAATTATCCCTATGGTATGGTTGTTACTAGGCCAGATGAGATTGTTGAGGTTCATGCTTCAAGCGGAACTACGGGTAATCCAATTATTGGGGCCTATACTCAAAATGATATAGCGATGTGGCAGGAGCTTATGGCACGTAGCATCTACACTACCGGCGGCAGGCCGCAAGATGTTATCCATATTGCTTATGGGTATGGGTTATTTACAGGTGGGTTTGGTTTTCATTATGGGGCACAAAAAGTTGGTGCGAAAATTGTGCCTGCAAGCGGCGGTATGACTCAGCGCCAGATTCAGCTTATGAAAGACTTAGAGGTAACTATGCTGGCATGTACCCCTAGTTTTGCGGTTTATCTTGCAGAGGCTATGGCACATGAGGGTGTTGATCCCAAAAAGGATCTTAAACTCAAACGCGGCATGTTTGGTGCAGAACCATGGTCAAGCAAGATTCAAGATCGCATTGAGCAGGAATTGGGCATAGAGGCCTTTGATATTTATGGGTTAACCGAGCTTTGTGGACCGGGGGTCTCTATTGAATGTGAAGCGCATGCGGGATTGCATGTTTGGGAAGATCATTTCATTGTAGAAACCATCAACCCCAACACAGGAGAGGTTCTATCAGAGGGCGAAGAAGGCGAATTAGTCTTCACTACACTAACTAAAACGGGCATGCCCATGTTGCGTTATCGAACAAGAGATATCTCAAAAATAGATGCGACTCCCTGTAAATGCGGTCGCACCCATGCCAGAATGACCCGTGTTATGGGCCGCTCAGATGATATGCTTATCATCCGCGGAGTCAATGTATTTCCCTCACAAATTGAACATGTGGTTATGGGTTTCTCCGAGTTAGCGGCTCAGTATCTAATAGTTGTGGACCGGCCTGGAGCTCTTGATACTTTCACAATCAAGGTTGAATTAACAGAGAAAGCAACTCAAAGCAGTCAACTAGATAAAACCACTCTAAAGAGCGATATTCAAAAGAAAATTCATATCATAACCGGCATATATGCGGATGTAGAAATCATCCAATTTGGTGAGTTACCTCGAACCGAGGGCAAAGCCAAACGAGTGTTGGATTTACGTATAGGTAAAATGTAGGCGTAATGATGACTTCCAAAATTAGTGTAAATAAACCAGGCAGCTATGCGCTACTCAACGGTGATGAAGCAGTTGCACGTGGAGCAGTCGAGGCTAACATCAAAGTTGCTGCGGCCTATCCAGGCACACCCTCCACAGAGATCCTAGAAACCTTGGCTGAGGCGGCAAAAGACCTTGGGTTTTATGCGGAGTGGAGCATTAATGAAATTGTTGCAGCAGAGGTGGCTATTGGCGCTTCGATGACAGGTGTACGTGCAATCACATCAATGAAGCATGTGGGCTCAAATGTGGCATCAGATGCCATCATGACCCTGGCATACACAGGCATCGAGGGAGGATTGGTCATTGTGGTCTGCGATGACCCAGCCCTGCACAGCAGCCAAAACGAACAAGACACCCGCTATTTTGCAGTCCACGCAAAACTACCGCTTCTTGACGCAGCCAACCCCCAAGAAGCACTTGATATGACACGCAAGGCCTATGAGGTCAGCGAAAAACTCCGCCTACCAATCATTTTACGTCTAACTACACGTGTTGCACACGGCAAAGCACGCGTAAAACTAGGAGAGGCCCAAAAGCTTGGACGCAAAGCCGAGTTTGATAAAAACATCCCAAAATGGGTCATGGTACCAGCCAACGCCAGCCGCCAACACAAAGTCCTAGAAACTCGCCTTATAGAAGCAAAATATGAAGCCGAAACCTCACAATTCAACACCATCGAGGATAACAACAAAGAGATAGGAATCATTGGAAGCGGAGTGGGCTACTACTATGCACGCTCACTAATAGACACCACCCAAGTTTCATGGCTAAAACTAGGATTTGTCCACCCCTTTCCCACAGAAGTGGTCAAAACCTTTGCTAAAAAAGTTAAAAAACTCATAGTTCTAGAAGAACTCCGACCCTACATAGAAGAAAATTTGGCTCGGCTCAAAATTGACTTTATCGGCAAAACCGAACTAGGACTAGAAGAAATCGGCGAATACACCCCCGATAAAGTCCGCGCGGCTCTAGCCAAACTAGACCTAACCACAACAGCAACAACATCAGCTCAAACCCCCCAACAACTCAACTTGACCCCACGGCCACCCGGCTTGTGCCCCGGATGCACTCATCGCGCCCTCTACTACGCGCTAAACATGCTTCACAAATCAGTACACTGCGAAACAACCAAATGCGTAGGCTGCGGCACCTGTGAATACGCATGCTCACACAACAAAGAAAAAGTCCACAACCCAGCCAAAGCCCGCATACGCGTTGTGCGACAAAACCAAATCCAAAACATAGCCATAAGCTGCCAAATCTGCCAAAACCCAGCCTGCATCACCGCCTGCCCCAAAGACGCCCTCTCCCAATCACCCGTCACAGGCATCATCATTGTTGACAAAAAACAATGCAACGGATGCGGCTGGTGCATCGAAGCATGCCCATATGGCGCAATCAACATGCACCCCACAACACGCAAACCCATGGTCTGCGACGTCTGCGGCGGCAACCCCAAATGCGTCAAACTCTGCCCCGAGGGCGCACTAAGCCTAAGAGGCAAATCAGACGATAAAATCGTAGCAGGCGACATAGGCTGCTACTCCCTAGGAGCCCTCCCACCCATCAAAGCCCTCCAAACATGCCTCTGCATGGGCGGCGGCATCTCACAAGCCGCAGGAATGATCCACGCCGGCACAAAAGACAAAACCTTTGCAGTTATTGGCGACTCGACCTTTTTCCACGGCGGCATGCCAGGACTACTAAACATCGCCTACAACAAAGCAAACATCTGCGTCATCATCATGGACAACAGCATAGTAGCCATGACAGGCCACCAACCAACCCCCGGCTCAGGCAAAACCGCCATGGGCCAAGACGCCAAAATCATAAACATCGAAGCCATCGTACGAGCCCTAGGCATCGAAAAAGTCTTCACCGTCGACCCCTACGACCTAAAAACAACCATGCAAACACTAAAAAAAGCCACCAACCACGAAGGACCCTCAGTGGTTATCGCTAAACGACCCTGCCCACTTCTAACCCCACACGGCACACCCCGAGAAATCAAAAACAACTGCAAAGGCTGCCGAGTCTGCACCGAAGCCTTTGGATGCCCAGCCATAAGTCAAAGCGGCAACAAAGTCAAAATCGACGCCGCACTCTGCAACGGCTGTGGAGTATGCGACAAAGTCTGCCCCTTTAACGCAATAGGAGAAAAAACCCATGAAACCCCAACTTGATATAGTCTTCAGCGGCGTCGGCGGACAAGGCGTAGTAGTACTAAGCGACATCTTCTGCGAAGCCGCCATGATAGAAGACTATGATGTAGCAAAAGCCGAAATCCACGGCATGGCACAAAGAGGCGGCTCCATTGTAGCCTACGCACGCATCGGAACCAAAGTGGAAGCCCCCCTCATCGAAACCGGAAAAGCCGACGCCATCATAGGCTTTGAGGTACTAGAGACCACCCGTGCCCTCCCGATGCTAAAAACAAACGGCACCGTTATTGTAAACATGAAACTCATCCCACCAAACGGTCTAACAGCAAACACTAAACTCAAAACCACCGAAGAACTCTTAGAACTCCTAAGAGCTAAAGCATTGGTTCACCAAGTAGATGGCCCAGGTATTGCACAAAAACTGGGCAGCACATTGGTTGTTAACACAATTCTGCTAGGGGCACTCTCGGCACTCCCCGAAATCCCGCTCAAAGCAGAATCATTCCAACAGGCCATAGCAAACAGACTCAAAGGAAAATACATCAACCTAAACCTCAAAGCCTTCCAGCTGGGCAGAGAAAGCGTACAAAACAACCAGAGATAAGCAAATGAAAGGCACCGACCACTATGCAGAACTACTAGGGATCAAGGTTCTTGAAATCAAAGACGGCTACTGCAAAGTTGAGATGAGAATAGGAAAACAGCACACCAACGCCATGGGCTACACACACGGCGGTGCCATATTTTCACTAGCAGATTATGCCTTTGCAGAAGCCTGCAACTTTGGTGACAACATTGCAGTTGGAATACAAGTTGACATCAAATATCTACGGCCCACAACCGAAGGCGACGTACTGATTGCAGAGGCAAAGCAAATCAGTGATGGTAAAACCACCGGTGTCTATCAGGTTTTAGTCTACAAAGAAGATAAACTAACAGCCCTTTTCTCAGCCATAGCATTCAAAAAATAGCGACGATACATAACCTCAAAATCAACATAAGAATCAACAATGAACCTGCAACAGGTTTTGTTGAGGTTTAGGGGGTTGTTTTAGAGTTGGTTTTGGGTTTCCAGTTTGTTGTGTCGTGCAGGTTTTGTATTGGTGAGTCTTCCTCCAAGCCCTGTTCGGTCTGTGTTTTTTGTTTTTGGGTTTGTTCGGCTAGTTTAGCTTTGCCTTCTTTACTGCTAAGTTCGACGCTGTTGCCTAGTTTGTAGATGGTTCGGCCAAGTCGGCGTTCACCCACGGTTTTTGTGCATCTTCCCATAGAGGGGTTTCTGCATTAAAGGTTAAAAACCTTCAGTTGACTCTATTTTGGTAGGTAATCTGTGAGCAGATTTTTCCAAATTTTTGATGTTTCAATTAAAAGGGTCACATCGCTTAGGTTACGTTATAAATTTTTGCTCATAGCAACGATTGCTTTGCTGGTGTTTTTGCTCTCCAAGGGGCCTTCGCCGGATCAGAATCATTTTGTCTATCTGGCGGATTCGTTTCTACATGGCAGGCTGGGACTCACAGGTGGAGGGGAGCATCTTGCAGAAGTGGTGCCCTTTAATGGTAACTATTATGTTGTTTATCCTCCGATGCCTGCGGTGTTGCTTTTGCCCTTTGTTGCAGTTTGGGGCACAACCGTTGATCAGGCATTGCTCTCGGTTATTCTTGCGGGGTTTTGTGTCGCAACAACTTGGTTGATGCTCAAAAAAGCAGGTTCAAATCAAACTAAAGCGCTGTGGTTAGCGGCATTGTTTGGGTTTGGAACATGTTTTTGGTTCATTGCCTCGGTGGGTTCTTCTTGGTATATTGAGCATGTGGTTGCGGTGCTATTTCTTACCTCGGCTATAATTTTTGCGTTGTATGGGAAAAATAATTTTGTTGTTGGGTTGCTTTTGGGTTGTGCGGTTATTGCTCGATTACCGGTGGCATTATCGTTTCCGTTTTTCCTCTTGCTAATATATAATCAGAAAAATCTGTGGATACCACGAGTTAGGCAGGTACTGTTTTTCTTTGGGGGTTTAGCCATACCAGTGGGGTTAAATGCCCTCTACGATTACGCACGCTATGGCGTCTTTACCAACATCGGCTACTATCTTATTCCGGGCATACAGGAAGATCCCTTCTTTCAGCAGGGTATCTTTAACATATCATACATCCCCCGCCACCTCCAAGCAATATTTCTTCAAGGGCCCAATATACTGTCCGATTTTCCATGGTTTCAGCCTAATTGGATTGGGATGGGACTGTTCTTAACCACGCCAGCGTTTCTTTTTATCTTTCTTGGTGCCTTTAAGGGTGGATGGAGAAGCCTAAATAAAAAAGCGGCCTTAGCTATCCTCTGTATTTTGCCGCCCATAATTACACATGGTACGGTGGGGTTTGCTCAATTTGGTTACCGCTTCAGCCTTGACTTTGTTCCGTTTCTTATGTTACTCACAGCCGCAGGTATGCGTGAAAACCTAGGCTGGACAGAGAAAGTTTTGATAATTTTGAGTTTGCTGATTAATCTCTGGGGTGTAGTCGCGATAATTAAATTTGGGTTTATAAGCTTTTAATCTATTATAAACCAAGGTTAGTCTATCAAGTTGTTGATAAATTGCCACCAATTAGCATCAAGTTTATCGGTTGTAAGTATCACTCTCACGGGACACCTCATTACCCCCAGAGGTTGACATATTGTTGGTAATCATACCGCCCAACCGGTTAAAAGTGCCGTAATAGTGTATACCACCACCATAAGGAGCTGTGTTGTTAGTAATTACGCCATCAGACATATTAAAAAGGCCAGACACAAAAACATCCGCGGGAAGATTAGAGAAAGCCTGACCACTAAACACACCACCGCCTTTGTCATCAGCTGTGTTGTTGGCAATCATACCCCCAGTCATTGTAAAATTACCATAATTACATACGCCGCCTCCAACTATTGCTGTGTTGTTGGAAATCTTGCCCCCAAACAACTCAAAAGGCCCATTATGCATGTACACACCACCACCAGTCTGTGAAGCTTTGTTGTTATCAATGACGACATCACCAGACATACTAAAAGAGCCATATGCATATACTCCGCCACCAGCGCGAGCCAGATTGTTAGTAATTTCACCGCCAGATGTACTAAAAAAACCGTTCTCTAGAAACACACCACCGCCAACACCGGCAGAATTGCCCGAAATCTTACCACCCAACATACTAAAAGAACCGGACAAAAGGTCAGAAAAAGGGCCATCGCCCACATACACACCACCGCCTTTGTCATCAGCTGTGTTGCCAGAAATCACCCCACCCAACATACTAAAAGAGCCAGACCCCACATTCACGCCGCCACCATGCAAACCAACATTACCGGAAATCTCACCACCAGACATTATGAGCTTACCGCCAGAACTAACAGTTACCCCACTACCTTTAGCGCCATTTACGTGAGTTACAATAATGCTATCAAGCCTCAACACGCCATTATCAGTAACAGTAATAGTATCCTGACCATCGGCTCCAATTAGTTTAAAAAAGTTATTTGCATCATTGCTACTTGTCAGAGTAATCTCGGATAGGGCGGGAATAACCAGTGATTTTGTAAGTACAATGTTTTCGTTGAGTATGATAATGGTGGGTTCTGCAACATTAGTAACGGCCTTTACGAGTTCTTTTTCATTACTAACATGTATTACACCATCCAAGGAAGCCACATCAGAATCCATCATAAAAATAAAAACAGCTAACAATAAAGAAAGAACTATCACCACTAACAGAGCTACCAATATCACAGGTTTACGTGTAATCTGAGACTTGGATTTCAACTCAACGTCTGTGGTCATAATAACCATCGTGTACAAATAAACAATCAATAGAGAGCGCTAAATGTATTTTTGTATTTTAGTGTTGTGCGACAACCCTTTATGCTGGCAATGACTCACTCAATTCAGGCTTTGGTGATTGGTCAAACGAGTTATTGACAAATTGTCAGCAACTGAGATGCCAAATAGTTTAACCGTATTTTTCAAGTACTTGTCTGCCAAAGTCAGATATCTCAACGGCATCAAAGTCATAAGGCGGAGCCGCTTTGGAAATATCGGGATTATTTACAAACAGCGACTTTTCTAAAACCTTGACTGCACCATTTATGGTCTCGGGGGGTAAATCAGTTTTTTTGTGTATTTGTTCACCCCTCACAAACTCACCTCGGCTAAATTCGGAAAGCGCTACAAGCACCTTCTTTGCATCCATATCGACCACGTTTATCTCATCAAAATCAAAATCACGCTGCAAACACATACCTCACATAGCTAGAGAAACTTTTTGAGATAAAAACATTAGTTGGAACCTAATTTCCATCGTAGATATAATTGTCATAAGAAGGCCTTTTAGCACCTAAGCAGTTTTTTCATAGGTTAAGTAGTCATTGCTTCAGAGTTGTCAAAGTATATTTTAACTCAAGTAGTTTGACAAAATTAAAAAATGTAATTTTTTATGAAAAAGAGATTATTGATGATCAGTTGCATTAAGGGTTAAATTATATTTTTTATTGTTTGTTTGTGTATTTGGGTTTTAATTTGCGTTGTAGTCTTGTTCCTTCTTTGAGGAATAGAAGCATTGCTATCAAGGTTATGCCTGTTAAAAACCAGAAACTTGTTTCGACCACTAAATTTTTAGTAATTAAGCTAATCAGTATCGTACTTACTTCTGCGGCAAATGCGCCTATAAAAAAGAAGGAATATAGCATTAATTGTGGCATGAGGTTTTTGCCGACCCACACATGTCCATCAATAGCCGCTCTCTTCTTAGGGATGTAGTCGCCGGTGCTGGTTTTCTCTATCAGACCCAAATTTTCGAGTTTATGAATGTGATAGTGTGCGACGCTTGTACTGCTAAGCTCTGCGCCTCGAGTTATTTCCCTTGTTCCCACTGGCCCATTTGCACGGGCAATGAAAGTGTAGACGCTTAATGCAGTGCCTTCCAATTCAGCGCTAGTCATTTTTACAGCCTCTTAGTCGGGTTGTTGGTTACTGTATCACTTTGCCGAACTTGAACCGCCATTCGGGTATCCGTTGTGGTTAGTTTGGTAGGTGGCTCCTTCTAAATGGTTTACCTCTGGCAGCTGTATATGGTACAAAACTTCGTTGCTAGTATAAGGTGTGGCAATAATTCCTGCTGATGTGTTGGAACTACTTGGATGTTTGTATGTTATTTGCATTATTCTGGTAATGTCAATATAGATTGTTTGTGCATTTCTTAGATCAGTTAATGCTTGTGCTGTTTTTTCACCTTTAGATTCAGTTAGAACCGCATTGCAACCAATGCCACAATGAGCCTCTACAGTTCCTGTTCCTCCTGTGTAAAATTCAACTGTTTCATAATTTACTGTGCATGATTCGGTGTAGCCGAGTAGTTTTGTAAAGTCATATACTGTTCCGTCTGCAAAGGTAAAGGTATTTCTGTGATTTGCCCAATCTATGGGATTATCATAATGGGCGTAGCCATGCCAATCTATGATTGCAGTAGAAACACCGTTAGGTGAGTCTGAGTTGGATACGTTTCCAGCAATTGCCACACAATTTGTCATGTTAAGAATTGAGCCTTGTTCAGAGTAAAAATGTAAATTATAGACTTCTATTTTTGCATCCACATCTGTAAGGTCAGCTCCATTAGGCGTTATGTGGTAGCAGACTTTCATGGAAACAGTGGCTACGTTAGGGGGGTCACCGGGATACGGAACTGCATTTGGGCTAACATTTACAAACTGAAAGTATGGCGTGAAAAATGGTTGTGTTTGATTTGTGCTGTCTGCGGTTAGTGTAATGTATGATAGGGGTAGAATTGTTGCTATTCCGATTGTTAAAGCGAATATGCTATAGAGCAGTACTCTTTTTTTGTTTTTAGTCTGTTTTTCCATTAGTGATACCTTCAGTTTTTTGAGTGGACCCTAAATATAGGGCCCGCTTTTTTTCGTTTTGCATCTGTTTTTTCCCTGACCAGTATTTCTCAGAGAGGCATATAATTTAACGCTTAGAACATTTTCACGTAAAGTGTTCTAAATTTAGAACAGATTGGACATAAACATCGAAATAAACAGACAGCAAGCACCTTCTTGTCGTCTAACAGAGAAACAATGTAATTAGCGTCATCAGCGTCAGCAACATAACTGTAATGGTCTTAAAGTTAAGATGACAGGTTTTATGAGCGGGTTACAAAAGTTAAATATGGGAAACCGTTAGTAGTCGCTTAGAAAAGGTATTACTATCAGGAATGCCGTCATGAAATTTAGTGTAGTCGTTGAAAAGGATAGGGATGGTTTTTATGTTGCATCTGTTCCAGAGCTATCTGGGTGTCATACACAAGCTAAAACCCTTGATGTAGTGATGGCGCGAATTAAAGAAGCTATTCAAGGATACTTAGAAGTAGTATATACTGATGATCTAAACTCGCGGGTGTAAACTCAAATTTGCCACATAACTTTTCCATAAATCATTTGCCACATAACTTTTCCATAAATCCATTCAACACAAAAAGTTATCAGCAGATCAACCATTAGCTCTGAAAAAGATCAATAGCAAGAAAGCAAAATATTCTTACAATGATGATTGTTATGACTGGAGAAGTTGAAGGCACCATATGAGCGAGAAAGGACAAGCAGTCATTCCCAAATCCATACGCGAAGAACTAGAAATAAAACCAAAAACCAAATTGCTAGTCTACGGAAAAGGCGACACCATAATAATGAAAAAACTACAACTCCCAGACCTAAAAAAAGAATGGGAAAACATATTCAAACTAATGGACAAAAAAGAACTAAAACTATCCAATGCAGAAATACAAAAAGAAATCTAAAAAACCAGAAAATAACCGATAGAGATATTTTAAGGGGTGTTTGGCACCAACGTTTTAGTTAGTGCCACAATATCTGAGGATAAATTGAGAATTACCAATTTAAACCACCTTTACTATATTTCTTATATAAGAAATTGTGACACTAAAATAATAGGGATAACCGGAGATGGAGCAACAAATTCGTGCATGCACTATAACAGAACTTATCAGGCCGCTAAATGATGTGGAAAAAAAACATGCGCCTGAACAAGTGTATATTGCAGGTAAATTGCCCATACCATTAACTTCCCCAAGAGCAGCCATTATAGGGTCAAGAAAAGCGTCTCAACAAGGTCTGGAAGTAGCAAGTACAATTGCCAAATTTCTTGCACAAAACAAAGTAATAATTGTTAGTGGTCTTGCTGAAGGAATTGACACTGCAGCACACACAAGTACCATAGAAGCAAAAGGTCAAACAGTTGCAGTTTTAGGTACACCCTTAAACAAAGTTTACCCTAAAACAAACTCCAAGCTTCAAGAACGCATTATACAAGAGCATTTAGCCATTTCACAATTTCCAAATGAATATCCCATCCTGCCTAGAAATTTTATTCTCCGAAATAAAACCATGGCCATTATTTCTGATGCATCAATTATAATTGAAGCCGGTAGCACCAGTGGAACAATCCACCAAGGCTGGGAAGCCATTCGCTTACGTAGGCCACTTTTCATTTGGCACCAATTAATACAGGATACCACTCTAACTTGGCCTAAAAAGATGGTCGAGTACGGAGCTATAGAATTTTCCGATCCGAAAGAAATCCTCGAAGCATTACCGCCTCAACAAATAACACTAAAAGTGTTTCAATAAATGAAAATATCTGAACTCAAATACGCATCACTTTTATCATATTCTCCACATGGGAACACATCAGCCGCTTTAGAATCAAAAGCCCTCACATACAGTCTAAAGCAAGATCGATATGAAGGACAACCACCAATTTTAATGTCTGATTGGGTCGAAAAGAAAACACAAGAAAAATGTAAACACTTCGGCACATTTTTTCAGTCAAACACCATTTTAGTCCCTGTGCCAAGCAGTTCCTTGATGGAAAAAGATACTTTATGGGTTCCTGAACGGATTGCAAATGCGTTGCTGAAAAAGGGGTTTGGGAAACAAGTTGTTCCCTGTCTTAGACGAGAAACAGCTGTGCGAAAGGCCGCTACAAGCCCCTCTCAGGATCGACCGTCTGTGAAAGACCATTATGACTCGTTTAGTGTTCAAAGAAGTTTATCTGAACCTGAAAATATTTTATTAATTGATGATGTTATCACTAGAGGAGCTACCCTTGTGGGTTGCGCAAATCGATTAATAAGCGCCTTTCCAAACTGCCGTATACAAGCATTTGCCGCCATACGAACAGAAAGCAATCCTAGAAAATTCAAAAATCTACAAGATCCACTTGTTGGAACAATATATTTGAATGATAAAGGCGGAACAATCAGATACCCGTAAGGCAGTATATACACTACACTCAGGGGTTTTGAACAAACATTTCTTGATGTAAGTATCCCCTCAGTCAACAGGGATAATGTAAACGGTAGCTTTGTTGTAGAGTAGCGGAGAGATGCAGAATGATTAATTTGGAGCTGGGGATGGGATTGACCTGTTTGTGTCTGGAGCCTTTCCTCAAAATCGCAGTTTTCACTTTGATTTTGAGCGTTCATGTTAAACACTAAAGAAAAATAAATACACTTTCTCTAATAAATTAGAGAGTGTTCACCTAAAGATATACATCATTTGATTTTGCCATTGTTGAAAAATTTCAGGCATAGTCAAAGCACACCACAAACGAATAGTTAAATCCACCATAACAGAACTCTTAGAC
>JAIRQQ010000047.1 GCA_031256395.1 Nitrososphaerota archaeon | reverse complement strand
GGGGGATTTGGTCAAGGTTCCAGCGGCACGGGCTTTAGCCTCTACACCAACTATACCACGGAAATAAAGGCACTCTCACCAGATATCGATATGGCTATAGCGATTATGAGCCGTAATGGACGTGTCCAATCAAGTGATTTTAATCGCTCAGCTACACTCTATGGGGTAGATTTTAACGATTACGCCGCGGTTTACCCAACCTTTAAAGCAGAAACCGGATACATACCCACCGACCCAATAGATATCCAAATTGTAATAGGTAACGGTGTCAGCCGATCATCCCGAAACGATACGTTATTTTTTGGTGCAGGAGATTTAGTCAATGTCTCTTGGATTAACGCCACGGTACTCCCGCCAGTTAATGAAAAATACACCGCAGTCATTGCAGGAGTATTGGAAGGAGTCGGCGGCTTTAGCATAAGTGGACCCTCAGACACAGGCGTCTATATCCCCATCGAAAAAGCCCAAGAATTCTTTGGAACCGAACAATGTGACACAATTATTGTCATTCTAAAGAACAGCGACAATGCAACCGTAACCAATGTCTCTAACGCAATAACGGCTCACTTTAACAATCAAGTCAGCGTCACTGCGGCAACAACAATTCTAGATTTGATCTCATCAGTGTTTAGCACTATCCAGCTATTCCTAGGCGGCATTGCAGCAATCTCACTACTAGTTGCAGGTATAGGCATAATGAACATCATGATAGTATCATTAATTGAACGCACTCGAGAAATCGGTATCCTCAAAGCACTAGGCATGAAAAGCAGAAGCGTGCTGGCAATATTTCTCGGTGAATCAGTCATCATCGGTTTAATCGGTGCTTTAGCTGGCATTGGATTAGGTTGGGGCTTAGCTGTTATCGTCGCAGAAGTACTTGGATCAGGAGCCTTTAGTATCGGAGCCGGTGGCGGTGGAAGCGGCGCATTTGCCATAACACCACTATTAACACCCACGGTTTTTGTGGGAGCACTGGCTTTCGGCATAGGCGTCAGCGTTATCTTTGCACTCTACCCCGCATGGCGAGCATCAAAACTAAAACCAGTAGACGCACTCAGATACGAATAAACACCCTTTTTATTTTTTTATTTTTTTAGCTAAATATCGCAGATGATTTTACTAGTTTGTTTGTCATTGTTCCGCAGAAGTTTTAAAGAAGAAGAAACATTAAACCAACAGGTGTCTGCTTGAAGCGACTCTATCCTGATCAGCCTGCGGTGGGAATAGGCATTGTTATCGTAGATGATCAAAGAATCGTACTGATCAAACGCGGTAACGAACCGGCCAGGGGTAAGTGGACCATTCCAGGCGGGTTAGTCGAACTTGGTGAATCCAACGAAGAGGCCGTTATTCGGGAAGCCAAAGAAGAAACCTGTTTAGATGTGGAAAAGCCTCGGCTGGTAGATGTGGTAAGTCAGGTGGATTGGGATGCAGAGGGTAAAATTAGATATCATTACGTCATAGTTGACTACTTTGTTCAGGTTAGATGTGGCGATATTGCCGCGGCAAGTGATGCCGCCGAACTCCGCTGGGTACCCTTAGAGGAAGTAGAAACCTATGAGTTAACACCTTCTTTTCGTCGCTTCTTTGAGAAGAATAAAGAAAAACTGGTAGAAGCCAACTCATTTGTTAAAGCCATTTCGTAGATCAAATACAGAAGACTAACAACACGTTAGCCGAATAGCTAAGATTGCTTTACAGGGTAGTTGTTGCTGTTCTTCTGTGAATAGCAGTATAGCGGTTCTAATGAGCCCTTATCAAACGTCTAAGGGAACATTTGAGCAAATGGTTACAATTTGTCTGGTTGCTTGCTTAAGGATTGTTTTATGCTGACAGCAACTGAGCGTATAAGATAGTACAAAAGTTGGAGGTTGTAAAAATTATGAGGGGGTTGGGGTTAGTTGCCATAATTGACTTATTTTTGGATGAGATTTTTTTATGGGGATTATTTTTGGAAAAAAGTGTTTTGGTAAATCTTGATGAGTTGGATGGTAAAGATGTTATTGATACAAGTGGTACTGTTCTTGGGCAGGTGAAAGGTTCTAGAGTTAGTGTTAAAAATTGGCGGATTACGCATTTGAAGGTCAAGTTATCTAGTCAGGCGGCTGAGCAGTTGGGATTTAAGAAACGGTTTGGCAGTGCAAGTGTTTGTATGCCTGTTTCACTAGTTTCAGCCGTGGGCGATGTTATAACAACGGATAGTATGCTAAGTGAATTACGTCAAACCGCCGAGATTATAGAATGCCCCGAGTAGCTAAGTACCGCTTATCTGAGACCCAAAGTATTTGTGGCATTTGTCGCTTCTAGTAGGTAGGTTAAACTTTTATGTGAAGTCAAGCTACAAGGTTGAGTGCCAGAATAATTACGCCTAATCCGATAAACATTATTCCAGTAATAATAAAAATCTTTTTTCTGAGATTTTCAGATGTCCAGGCATATATTGGACCGGGCTTTGGTCCAGACCAGAGGCGGCTAAATAAAGCGGGAACTATCAGGATAATACCCATTACAACCAGCATTATTGCTATCAAAGAAACACTTGTTAACCCACCTATAAAGTGCTCAACAGTCACATTAACATACCTAACTTGCAAATAGTAAACATATCAGATTATTTAAGACATTACTAAATTTGACTTACCAAGTTTATAGATGGGTTAATTTTGAAATGAGTTAGAGGTATTGTTTGATTTTTGTTGCCATTTCGTCGAGTTCTTTGCGTTCGGCTATGTTGATTTCATTGAAGCGCGGCAGGGGTTGTCCGTTGAAACGTGGGACTACATGAACATGATAGTGAAAAATTTCTTGGCCTGCTGCTTTGCCATTTTGTTGAATGATGCTTATGCCATCGGCGTTGGTTGCGTTTTTTATGGCGGTTGCGAGGGGTTTTGTTGCGGCGTGGATTGTTTGGAGATCATTTTTTGGGATGTCAAAAATGTCGACATAGTGGTTTTTGGGAATGATTAGGGTGTGTCCTTTGTTTAGGGGACGTATATCAAGAAAAGCTAGGCTGGTGTTGTCTTCATAGAGTATGCTTGAGGGGATAGTTTTTTGGATGATTTTGCAGAATATACAGGTCTCATCGGTGTTCAATTTCATATCACCAGTATGTCGTTTTTGTTAATCAATCAGTTTATATGTTCTGCGCTTTTATATGTCTTTTATCTGATGATTGATGTGTATGACTGAGCTTGAAGAGAGGGTGCGTGCTGAGGTGGGCGGTATTCTTGATTCTGAAACGGGGCAGACTTTTGATGAGATGCAGTTGATTCAGAGTGTTAAAGAAACATCGCGGGGCCGCATTACTGTTGAGTTTATGCCAACTAGTCCGTTTTGTCCCATCGCTTTTAAGCTTGCAACAAACATCCGCGAGGTTGTCAAAACTGTTTTGGGTGTAGAGCAAGTGGTTGTTTATTGTCGGGGTCATGCGATGGAAGAGCAGATTAATGATATGACCAACAAATGATTTTGTTGTTGGTTATTTCATTTTGCTAAATGCCCATGTGCCGATGCCTATCATGATTGCGTCAAATATGCACAGAACGGCTATGTTGATGTAGAGGGCGTTTAGGGGTGTCCATGCTGAGCCCAAGATTACGGTGCGCAGTGCGTCTACGCCGTATGTGAGCGGGTTAAATCGGGCGGCAATTTGTAGCCATTCGAGGGTACCGGCGCCGGTTATTGGAAATAGTGAACCACTTAGGAAGAATAGGGGCAGGTTGATGAAGGTTTGAATAGCACCAAAGTTTTCAAGACTACCCATGAAGCTAGCTATGATTAGACCTATGCTGACTAGACCGATTGTGATTAGTAACATGATGGGCAGAGCGGCGATTAATGAGAGTGGATTGAAGGGGATACCCAATATGAATCCGAAGGCAAATACGATTAGGCCTTGGATCATTGCGGCTGTGCTGTCTCCTAGCATTTTGCCTAGAAAGATTGTGAAACGGGATACGGGGGAAACTAGAACTTCTTTCATAAAGCCAAATTCTTTATCCCAAATTACGCTTATGCCCATAAACATGGCTGTGAAGAGTAGTGTTTGGCCGATAATTCCTGGGAAGAGGTATTGTTGATAATCTATACCAGGTATTACTAGACGTGCTCCAAAGCCTGCTGCGAAAACAACTAACCATAATAAGGGCTGAATAAAGCTAACAACGACACGTACGCGGTCGCGCAGGAAACGTTTGAGTTCTCTTAGCCAAAGGGTGTAGAGTGCACGTATTTCGCTCATCGTATCGCTCTCCTGTGAATTGCGGCTAACCCATGCAGTTCTTTAGTTGAATCTGCGCGTATTGAGCGTCCGGTGTAGTGTAGAAATACGTCTTCGAGATTGGGTTCTCGAGATAGTAAGGATTCAACATAGAGGTTGTTATGTGCAGCTATTTCCATGATGCGAGGCATTGCAGTCTTACCATTAGGTACGGTAATTTCTAGGGCGCCATTGACTATACGGGTTTTACTAAATCCTAGCCATTGGGTCACTAGTTTTGAGAGTGCCTTAAGGTCGTTTGCCTGAACAGTTATTACATCACCCTCAAGGGTGCCTTTTAGCTTAGAGGGTGTGTCTAATACTGCAATTTTGCCGTGATCCATAATTGCAATACGATCTGAGAGTCGATCGGCTTCATCCATGTAGTGAGTGGTTAGAACTACGGTTATATCGTGAGATTCTTTGAGTTCTTTAATATATTTCCAGATGTGATCACGCGTTTGGGGATCCAAACCCACGGTGGGTTCATCGAGAAAGAGAACTTTGGGGTAATGAAGCAACCCTCGGCCAAGTTCCAGTCGACGCCGCATACCGCCAGAATAGGTACGTAACAAACTATCTGCTCGATCTTCGAGCTCGACAAGATTTAGAATGCGTGCAATACGATCGCGCTGTTCTGATGCAGGCACACCATAGAGGTTGGCATGCATGTAGAGGTTTTCTCTACCGGTTAAGCGGTCGTCTATACTTGGATCTTGAAAAACAATGCCTATGGATTTGCGGACTTGATTGGCTTGACGCATTATATCAAAGCCGTTTACTAGAGCGGTGCCTGAGGTAGGTTTTAGAATAGTACAAAGCATAGAGACAGTTGTTGTTTTGCCTGCACCATTGGGCCCAAGTAGCCCAAAGATTTCACCTTTCTCCACAGTTATATCTAGACTATCAACTGCTTTGAAGCGGTCGTATGCTTTTGTTAGTTGGAGGGTTTCAATAGCATGAGGCATTTTAGTCGCTCTTTTTAAAGGAAAACAGGAATGATTTAAAGATATTTGCCAGCAACCATAGATTGGCCTAAAGATAGATTGGATAATAATATAATGCTCAAAAACGGCAGGCAGAGATTAGGCGTCATGAATACTGTGGAGTCATAACACCCTGTACCGCTACTAAGGAACTATATTGAGATCATTGTATAATGTGTTACTGTCATAAACTCTATCTACTATATATTTTAAGCTTTAAGCCATGTTTTTCGGATCTTTATAAACAAATATAATACTCATTTCTTCAAATATATCTCATCATACTTGCGAAAATTTTAAATGTATGCAGTCAAAAGTCTAGCGAGAAGTGATATGAATGAATAACAAAACTAAAAGCAACAGTATTACTTTCTGCAATGGCTTTAATGATAGCCTGCTTTGCAAATATTGGAAATGCCGCCTGCCTCACCAAAATAGGGGAAATAACAGTCACCATCACAGGACCAGATGGCACCCAACATACGATCACCTTGCCCCTTTTCGCAGATGACTCAGGCTTTAATAAACCAGATCGCATAATACCTCCAAAAGGAGACCCACACCCAGTCGACCGCATATACAAGGGCCTTGATGCACAACTATTTGATAAAGTAGTACTCGATAAGGCAACAATTGATAAAGCGACGCTTGTAAAGGACCACACTGTGTTAGAGACAATAACACTGGTAGACAATCAAGGTGCTATACACACAATAAACGCATACCTCTCCAGTCAAGACCCAATACTTCCAAGCCCAGCTATCACACGGGACAATGTAAAAACAGGCATACAACTCACCGCAATCATAGCAGCACCCTAATTACTGGATAGTGTTATCCAGCCAGCCATTCTTTTTTGTATAAGCACCCCCCACATACCAAGGTTGAGCCTAACAGTCGCAGACGCTTCAGCGGCGTTTTATGTTCCTCTGCTTCAGCGTTTAACGCTATTTTTCTATGGTCATTGACGGTTTTGTTAAGGTGATCCATAAGTTGTATGGCACATTTAGCAGACCGATTGTGTTGATGGAAAATAGCAGCATTTTTTATGAGGTAGCTACATAGGTTTGAGGTTTTTATTTAGGCGATCAATAATCTTTGCCAAGTCGCGTTGTTGAGCTTCCTCACTCTTAAACGAAAGGTATCTGCCGGTGTATGAAAGCCGAACAGAGGGTGACATCTTGCTAAAATTTTCATATGCGGGAGATATGCCTGCCAATTTTTCTGTGAACTCTTGGATTTGTTTGTCTGTTATTGGTTCGCGTTTTGGTGTGTCCCAGGTGCCGTTTCTTTTTGCAACCTCAATTGCTTTTTCACCCAATTCGATCATAACGCCTTTTTCTCGTAGTGTTTCCACTATTTTCTTGTTTTTTTCAGACCAAGGGCTTTTTGTACGGCGTTGGGCAAAATATTTGAGGTATTTTGTTTCATCAATACTTTTCATCTGCCCATCTATCCACCCAAAACAAAGAGCTTCTTCCAAGGCATCATTTGCAGATAAGGTAACAACCGCTTTTGTTTTCCCAAATACCAGCCACACTCCACCGCTAACTTTTGCGTTCTCTTGCAGCCATGTGCGAAAATCAACTCGTGAAGAAAATAGCAGTTCAGGAACATCTGAGCGCATAATCAAACAATCCTTTAACCAAAAATATAAACAATCTGCATATGCTCGTCTGATTCAGCAACCTCAGAAAAAGGACATACCAACTTGATGACACATTCAAACATCATTGTGTTAACGTGGGTAGCTGTATCTTAAAAAAGTAGGCTACCGTATTTTTTTCAGTTTTTTAATCAGAGTGTTGCTTATTTTTAGTTTTTAGGCATTGAGTAACATTAGGCTTAAATACTGATAAAAACTATTTGCTGTGGGCGTGTTAGAGCATGAGCAATTCAAATGCGGTTGAGTTAAGAGGCGTAACTAAACGCTTTAATGAATTAGTAGCCGTAAATAACATTAATTTAACTCTTGGTACGGGTGAAATTTTTGCTTTGCTGGGACCTAACGGTTCAGGTAAATCTACCACCCTCAAGATGCTTTTAGGTCTTCTACAGCCAACTGCGGGCTCTGTGAATGTGCTTGGGATTGATGTATCTAAAGATCCGGTTGCAGTAAAGCGCCAAATTGGTTATGTTCCCGAGTCACCGGATTTATATGAATTTTTAACCGGTATTGAATATCTTGATTTCATAGCTGATATCTACAATGTCTCAGCGGCTGAAAAAAGTCAACGTATTACTGAATATCTAAAAGCACTACAGCTTGAAGGCCGAGAGGGAGACATGATAAACAGCTACTCAGATGGTATGAAAAAGAAAATCAGTCTGATTTCAGCTTTTCTACATAAACCCAAACTGCTCATTCTCGACGAACCCCTAAACGCACTTGATCCACGAAGTGCAAGAATCATCAAAGACTATCTCCAATCCCTCAAATCACAGGGTGTTACTACTATTCTCTCAACCCATGTGCTTGAAATTGCAGAAGCAGTGTGTGATCACATAGCTATCATGTATAAAGGTAACATCTTGGCACTGGGCAGCATGAATGAGCTTAGAGAAAAAGCCAGCTTGCCCAGCTCGGGCTTAGAAGAAATATTCCTCAAGTTAACTGGAACAGGCGACCTAAAACCGGTCGTTGAGGAATTGCTAAGATGAATTGGCGAACCATCCGCTACCTAGTTAGCATCGAGCGTAAATCCGAGCGACTCCTGCGGGGAGTAAAAGCTACAAAATATCGGGAGCGGGGCATTCTTGCTTACTGGCTCTATTGGGTTGCTGCAATCCTTGGGATAGTTGGCGGATACTTGGCTACTGTTTTGGTAGATTTAATCTACTCAAGTCCCGAACAAATAATGGTTGAACCACTCGATGTTATGGCAACAAGTGTATTTATTGCACTGCCAACGATGATCATGCTCTTATGCATCGTTTTTACAATGTGGCAACAGATCCAACTAGCTGGCATGAAAGCCACCCGAGTAATAAATTATTGGTTACCCATCACTTGGCAAGAACACACAATAGCTTCAATCATATCTAACCTGCTGGGACTACCCCTTGCATTAGTTATAGGATTTTCAGCAGGAATTTTGGTTTTTGCAGTAGCTAACGGGTTAATATTAGCAGGTATCTTGACATCACTTATGATGTTTGGTGCGGCATTTATTGGGAGCACCACAACAGAGATTGTACGCATAGTACAAACGCGATTAACGGGTGCAGTTTACAAATCCAGCGGCAAATCCGCTGTCTGGGTACGCTTTATTGGTACACTCATCTTTTTTGCAATCTTTTATGTGGCATACTTTGTGATAATTCAGGGTCCCGCAGGATTCCTCGAAGGTCTAACAACGACACAAAACACCATTTGGTTCATACCCTTTGTCTGGGTGGGTATTGCACTATTCTACCTGTTAAAGGGCATATTCTTAGAAGGCCTAGTATTTTTGGGTCTATCGGTATTGTTCGCAGGCGTGTTGTGCTACATAGCCATTGCACTCAACAAACGATTTGGACTCTATGAACCACCCGCAATTACAATTCAAACCAAAGGAACCCAATACACACCCAAAACAGGCCTCTTAGGTAAACTTGGCTTCACGAGTAGCGAAGCAGCAATGATTCGTAAAGATATTCGAGCCTTTACCAGACGCCGAGAGCTAATGACAATATTTATCCTGCCTATTGCCTTAATGATATTGCCCATCTTTTACTCTATAACCCTGACCGATATAGTAAACAACTCAACTTTGATTTTTGAAGTTATGATTTTTGTTTTACCTGCGGCCATGATGGCATTAATAACAGGTAACATGCTCATAGGCGAGGAAGGCCCAGCTGTTTGGCGCATCTATGCCTCACCAATTTCACCTAAAAATTTGATTAAAGCCAAATATACGGTTCTATTGTTACTATCAATCATTACGCTTATCATAACCGGTACAGCTGGCGTCATCTTTTTCAGGTCATCCCCCACGCTGATAGCAGTTGCAGTTGTAGAATCATTATTTTTAATGTTTGCGTTGGGCGCAATAGGCTTGGCCTTGGGCGTTAAGGGAGCGGATTTCACTGCAGGTCGGCGTCAACGAATGATTCGCCAAGAATGGTCTTTGCTTAGCGTACTATTGGGTGCGGTTACAGGTTTAGCGATACTAGCGCCGATTGCACCGTATCTGCTTGCAAACATGGGCGAAATTTTTCCGTTTGCATTACCTGCCATGGGACTAATCGAATTGACAATTGCCGTAGTGGTCAGCGGCATCATCGCGACAATAATCACAGTAGCAGTATACAGAGTCAATCTCAACTATGCAAAAGAACTCATACGCAAAGCAGAAATCTAGGGGTATCTAAGAACGAAAACAATATATGCAGATGGAGTATCAAGACAGATTTAACTTGCTTGGGGAATCTGTATGGGAACTGAAGGAAAAGGAACAATCTTTCGCAGAAAAGATGACCGCTACCTGCTTTATCTACCAGTCCGCTTAGTAGATGACAGCATGTTTCCACTAAAATGTGAGAGTTCCATGCCAGTTAAAATCCGCTTTAACCCAAACGATGGAAAACTAATCGTTGAGAAATGGACCGAAAAAGAAAACGAATAAACAAAATTTGTTTTTATTTTAATTCTAGTTAGCTAGCATAGACAGTCACAAAATTATTTAAACGCTCAAAAGTCTCTGCTGACAAAGGAGGCCACATTATGCCTATGAACATATATGAAACCTTCAAGTGCCCCATCTGTAAAACAGAATTCATAAACCCCGAAGAACTCCGAGTTCACCGAATCAACACCCACAAAGGCCAAATCCACGAAATCGGTCTGGGATCTTTCCCCTAAACAACAACAAACATTGATTGAGGATATAGATGAAACCGTTAATAACAATAATTTGCCCCGCCTTCAAAGAAGGGAAAACAATTCCAGAAAAATATACCTGTATAGGTCAAAATCTAAATCCACCCCTAAACATTGAAAACATACCCAAAAATACCCAAAGTCTTAGCTTAATTTTTGAAGATCCCGATGCACCAAACGGTACTTTTACGCATTGGACAGTTTGGAACATTTCCTCCTCCACAAATAGCATATCGGAAAACACCAAACCGGGAATTGAGGGATTAAACAGTAGCAACCAAATTGGATACATGGGACCCTGTCCACCCAGCGGTAAACCACATCGATATATCTTTAGAATTTACGCACTTGATAAAAAATTAAAACTAGAAGCGGGGGCTGAGCGAGAAGCACTCAAACAAGCAATGCAGGGACACATTATTGCAGAAGGTAACTTGAGAGGTATCTTTAGTCGGTAATTCAACTGAAGCGACGAGTTTTCCAAAAGTTAAATATGTGATCTTTTGTTTGTGTGTTTAGTTGAACGATTTGAATCGTAGAGTTGTTCTTTACGTCACTTCAGCATCCATTGCCGTAATTGTTTTCTCGCTCTTTTTGGGGCTTAACTGGACCGATAATCAAACAAGGGATAGAGAATTCTATGTTGGCGTTGAATATGCCTATGGCGGAGAAGTTAGTGAAGTTAAGGCTCTGGTTGATAAAGTTAAAAATTACACAAACTTGTTTATCATGGGCTCAGTTGAGGATAATTTTAAAACAAACCAGACCGCATTAGATGAAGCCTGTGACTACATAGTTGAAGCGAAACTACATCTTATTGTTCTATTTACGGGCAGCAACCAATACAACTATTCCATCTTTGATTGGATGATTAGAGCTGAACAGAAATATGGTAACCAGTTCCTGGGCGTTTACCGCTATGATGAACCGGGTGGTAACCAAATAGACACCGGACCCACAAGCCTCATCAAATCCGGCACCACCTACACAGAGGTCGCTGAGAACTATACCAGCACCATAAAAACCATCTTTGTTGACAACTATCTCAAAGCAACACCAAAAATCTTTACCGCCGACTATGGCCTATACTGGTTTAATTACAAAGCAAATTATAGCACGGTTTTTGTGGAATACGTTGGCAATGAAAGCCGTTCACGCCATATCGCATTGGGCAGAGCAGCCGCAGAAACCTTTGCTAAAGACTGGGGAGTCATCGTCACATGGAAATATGAACAACCACCCTACCTAGAAAGCGGCGGGGAACTCTATAGTGATCTCTCATTGGCATATGCTTGTGGCGCCAAATATGCCGTGGTTTTTAGTTATCCCCAAATCGGCGATTACGGTACCCTAACAGAGGAACACTTTGAAGCCTTAGAAAAATTCTGGCATACCCTTCACAATAATCCCGATAGTTTAGGCTTCAGCCCAGCCAATATAGCTTATGTTGTTCCCGCAGATTATGGATTTGGCTTCCGCCACCCCAACGACACCATATGGGGACTATTTCCCGCTGATGAATTATCCGAAAAAATCTACACAGACATAGAAACCCTAACCGAAAGATACGGAACACAACTAAACATCTTTTATGATGAACCCCAAACTGAGGCCATACTAAAGAGCTACTCACAAGTTTTCTATTGGAACCAAATTCTCCCATAAATTCAACATACAAAAACCGCTACAAGAGCTACAGCAACAACTTTTGGGGGCGCTACAGTTATAAAAAGACAACGAAGACAGCTTGCAACATAGTGTTACTTGTTGTTTGGGTGTCTCATGTGTATTTTTATGTTTGGGAGTTCATTTA
Organism: Nitrososphaerota archaeon; assembly: GCA_031256395.1. Taxonomy (GTDB): domain Archaea; phylum Thermoproteota; class Bathyarchaeia; order Bathyarchaeales; family Bathycorpusculaceae; genus Bathycorpusculum. The sequence continues at coordinate 792 of JAIRQQ010000047.1, read as the reverse complement.
GTATTTGATGGATATGTCATCCAGAGAAGTTCTCATTGAAGCTTATGGTTTAACCAAAAAATTTGGTGAATTTGTTGCGGTTGATCATATTGATTTTGAAGTGTATCGGGGTGAATGTATTGGTTTTTTGGGGCCAAACGGTGCGGGTAAGACTACAACTGTGCGTATGATGTATTGTTTTCTTATGCCTACCTCGGGGGTACTAAAAGTGGCGGGGTTAAGTGTTAACACCAGTTGTCGGGAAATTAAGGCATTGGTTGGTGTGGCGCAACAGGAGGATAATTTGGATCCTGATTTTTCGGTTATAAAAAATCTCACGGTGTATGCACGGTATTTTGATATTCCCCAAGCAGAGGCACTCAAACGAGCGGAGGAGCTGCTTAGGTTTTTTCAGTTGGAAGAAAAACGGGATGTTTCTATCATGGCGCTCTCTACGGGTATGAAACGGCGGTTGATTTTTGCTCGGGCGTTGCTCAATAAGCCGCAAATTCTGCTCTTAGATGAACCTACTACGGGGCTAGATCCGCAAGCGCGTCATCTGGTTTGGGATGAAGTGAGGTTGCTCAAAAAGCAACAGGTAACGGTGATTTTAACTACTCACTATATGGATGAAGCGCAAATTCTCTGTGATCGGATCTTAATTGTGGATCAGGGTAAAATTATTGAGGAGAGCGTTCACCTAAAGATATACATCATTTGATTTTGCCATTGTTGAAAAATTTCAGGCATAGTCAAAGCACACCACAAACGAATAGTTAAATCCACCATAACAGAACTCTTAGACACAACCTT
>JAIRQQ010000038.1 GCA_031256395.1 Nitrososphaerota archaeon | reverse complement strand
TTTAATAATTTGGGATCATACGCATTAATATCAGTCAACATGGGCCTCACCAAACCCCTACAATACCGTATGTCTCATCAGTCTACTTTACTTTTACTGTGAGCGCTGTAGTGTTAGGTATCAAGTTAGTTTGTAGATAAACCATAAAGCTATCGAACACTAGGAAAGTAGGGTGGGATAGATTTGGAAATCATTAATGTTCGTTTGCCACCCAAAGTGCTCGCAGACGTGGATAGTCTCGCTGAGAAGCACAGTTTGACGCGTTCTGAGGTCATACGTCAATCACTTACAATTTATCTGCATTTGATAGAAAATATGGGCAGTCTGCTACGGCCCATAGCCTTTCAGGTTAAACCGTCCCAAATCAACTATGCTCGAAGAGGTGATGTGTCGATCTTGAAAATACCCACGGGTCATGCTATTGTGGCAGGTTCCACTTCCTCAGGAGCGGTTGGACCTAAAGAACTTGATAAGGTTAAAGTGAATGGACAGGTGTTGGGCAAGTTTTTGGCGCGGGTGGCATTGATGGATGTTATCACAACAGGGGCCTTTCCGTTGCTTTTGTCGTTGACTTTGGGTGTAGAAAAACAAGTCACGGGTGCAACAATAGCTGAGGGAGTTAGTCGGGAAGCTCGAAGCATTGGACTAGACCCGCAACAGGTGCTTTTGGAAAACACTGAGGATAACTTTCAAACTGTACAAACCGGTGCAGGTTTAACGGTTGTGGGTTTAGCAAACGAAAATGAACTACGGCTGGGAAAAACTCTGCCGGGCGATTTAATTGTGGCGGTAGGCCGACCCAAAGTAGGTGAGGAAGTTATTGCCGCTGAGGCCCGAGGCGAAATAGCTGATCTTAGAAATGTAGCACAACTTTGCCAGTGTCGATATATTCATGATATTTCAGCTGTAGGCGGCTTTGGGATTGCCAGTGAAGCTAAAATGATGGCCTATGGAGTGGGTAGACAACTCAAACTATGGGAGAAACAGGTATTAGATCTTAACAAGTCTGCGGGTCCAGCTACGGTGGTCTTGGTCACTATGGATAGAGAGCGGTTGGAAGATTTAACTTCGTTGATTTCTAAGCCAATAAATGTCATAGGAGAAATTCTTTAGTCAAACCAAGAAAGTTTTTGTGGGTTGATGCGGGAACGTTTTTTAGCTTGAAGTAGGAACTCTCAAGTAATGTTATCAATTGCTTGTTTTCCCCAAGTTGATACTACTGTAAAGAAAAAAGGGTTTCCTGTTGAAAAAGTTGTAGGGTTTTTTTTAGTGGTGTTGGTATTTGGTATTCTTCTTTGGCAAGCGCAAGGGTTAATTTCTTCATTTGGAGGCTCAAACAGCTCGGAGTCCGAGTACACCACTTTGAGTTTGGTTCCCGGCATATCTAAAACCTATCAACATAACAATGACAATTTTGTTTTCAGCTACAAACTATCAGATACCGACACTTCAAATTTGCTTTATGTGACCAAAAATGCTGTTGCACAGTCAGGTTCATATCCAGCTGTTGCAGGTGCAACTTATTCGGATTTAGGCTTAGAAATGAAATTGGGTTCAGTGTCCAAAAATATGCTAGTACTGCAAGTCAAACCCCTGTCCAAATAACCAACCTGTAAACTCTATCATAAAGCTAATATTTTCCATCGCTACTAATTTGTTAGTTCTTGGGGAGCTGGAAATGACCGGCTGAGAGGACAGTAGTTGCTGTCGACCCTGTGAACCTGAACCAGGTAATACTGGCGGAGGGAAAATAATGAACAACCACACAGAAGAGAATACTCTAAACTCTAAACCTAAACATATACCTATAAGCAAAACCCAGATTCTTGCAGAAATAGCAATTTTTACGGCCTTAAGCACGGTACTTAGCTTTATCGCCATCTTCCATCTTCCAAATGGGGGCTCAATTACTCTTGGCGCTATGGTGCCTATGCTTTGGCTGGCGTTGCGACGGGGACCAAAAGTCGGTATCTTTGCAGGAGTTGTTTATGGCCTTGTTCAGCTGGCCGTTTTACCCCAGGTGTATTATCCAACACAGGTGTTGCTGGATTATCCCTTAGCATTTGGCTGCTTAGGCTTAGCAGGGTTATTTAAAAAACAGCCAGTCATAGGAGTTAGCGTTGCAGTTATGGGCAGGTTTTTTATGCATGTAATTTCAGGCGCCATTTTCTTTGCTGAATTCGCACCTGCGGGATTGAATCCATGGGTTTATTCATGGATATACAATGGAAGCTATATGTTACCTGAACTTGGGATAAGTATCTTTGTTATATATATCCTGTATAAATTCAATGTGTTGAGGGCATATCTGTAATGGGAAAACTTGCGGCTAATGAACTCCAAAAGATGCTTAACTGTATTCCCCCTGATGAGCGGGTGGTGGTACCGCCTCAGATAGGCTTTGATGCCGGAGTGCATCGTTTAGGGGATAAGCTTGTTGCGGTAGCAACTGATCCATGTACAGGGGTTCCTGAGGAATGGTTTGGCTGGTTGTTAATCAACTATGCCGCCTCAGATATAGCGCTCTTTGGGGTAAAACCCGAGTTTTGCACCATCACCTTGCTGGGTCCTCGACCCACAAGTCCTAGTCGGTTCCAAAAGGTTATGGCGCAAATCTGCAAAGCCACCACTGAACTAGACATCGCCATTGTACGCGGTCACACGGCCATGTATGATAGCCTAAAAGATCTCTTAGGGGTTTGCACCGTCTATGGCACCGTGGAACCCACGCATTTTATTACCTCAGGCGGCGCAAAACCCGGCGATCTTATTCTATGCACCAAACCCCTAGGGATAGAAACCATCACCAACTATGTGCTGACCCATAAAGAAAAGGCACAGCAACTATTTGGCACCCAAAAACAAGCTGAATATGGAAAACTTGTACCTATGCAGAGCTGTGTCAAAGAGGCTCTAGCACTCTCAAAGATAGAGGGCGTGCATGCAATGCATGACGCAACCGAGGGGGGATTTGTAACGGCCCTAAACGAGTTAGCAGAAACATCCAATACCGGCTTTAGAGTGAAACAAGAAAACATTACCATACCCAACGAAGCTCATTTGCTACAGAAACACTTAGGGTTGAACGAGGAGCAAATGTTGTCGTTTTCTTCAACCGGCACCATACTTGCAGCAGTCGCACCCAACGCCAAGCAAAAAGTCACTGAAACCCTGCAAAAACTTGGACTCACAGCCGCTTTTATTGGGGAATTCACAGATACCAAAGAAAGAATCATACTACATAACAATACCAAAACAGTGTTTCCCAGCCAAGCTGATGACCCCTACACAGCCCTACTGGCAACCACTTAAAAGGGGCTTTATTCAAAGCAAACACAGATCAATTTAAAGCGAGAAAAAATAGTAAACCTAAACGGCGAGTATGCATAGTGTTGCTTGAGGATGGTTGTGGTATTAAGGTGAGGAGTTAAGGGCATGATAGCTTTTGCGGATATAAAAGAGTTAATGGATATGCCGATTGTGCGTCAGATGTTGGCTGATTGCGTGTTTGATAGTTCTCCTGAGGTTATGGCGTTTGAAATTGGGAAATATCGGGCTAATGATGATATGTTGTTTAAGGGTTATTTTGTTGATGGAGAACTTGTGGGAATATGTGGCTTTGAGGAACATAAAAATCGGGTCGAGATTTTACATATCTCTGTTTTGAAAACCAAACAACACAAAGGTATTGGACGAGCTATGGTTTCTGTACTCCATAAGCGGTATGGGAAGGTAATTGAGACCGAAACAAAGGATGAGACAGTAGAGTTTTATCGCAAATGCGGGTTTGAGACAACAGCAATGCAGAAATATAATGTGCGGCGGTGGGTTTGTGTGTTGGCCGCACCAGATCCGTTAAACAAAGCCAACCTTAAAGAAAATACAAACAGGATCCATTTTGATGGAGAGAGTAATGTAGCAGATAGATACAGAGTGCGAGATCATAAAGCAAGCAACGGAGGACAATATTTTGGAAAAACAGATTCTAACTGATGCAGGTACATATCCAGATAACAGCGTTATTGAGAAGGCACTAGGGGCAGATTGGTTTGGTCTTTTTTTAGAGTTTATAGAAAAAATTGAAAACCTGAATTTGACTATTGAGTGGCGCTATTATAACGATGGAAAAGCGTGGTTGGGCAAGATATGGCATAAGAAGAAAAATTTGGGTTGGCTCTCGATATGGAATGTGGGGTTTAAGGTAACGGTTTTCTTTACTGAGAAAACAATAGAGGGTTTTAATGCACTTGGAGTAGACGTAAAAGCTCAGACATCTACGGGGAAACTAATACCAATACTTATGACAATCAACGATGACAGCGCACTTGACAATCTAATAACAATTTTAAAATATAAAAAAGAGCTTAAATAACTCTTTAAAAAATAATAGTTTTTTCAGTATTTATGGTAACACTATCGTATCAAGGTGCGTCATACACATCGTCACCTATGTCAGCGGTGTTACCAAAAATCTCTCCACCCAATCGTTCAACAAAGGTCGAGTTTCCATACAAGCCGCCGCCCTGTAGAGCGGTGTTACCAGAAATCTTGCCGCCAGACATAGTGAAAAAACCATATTGCAGATACACACCACCACCATAACCGCCACTATATACATAGCCATATGCAGGCTTTGCGGTGTTATCGGAAATCTCTCCGCCAGACATTTTAAACACCCCCCGGTTATACACGCCTCCGCCCCATGTTGCGGTGTTACCTGAAATTTTTCCACCATATAACTCAAAAACACCACCCTCATCAATGCCTACACCCCCACCCCGACCATCTAGGTTGCCGGAAATTTCTCCATTAGCCATAATCAGTGTACCACCATAAAAAATGCCTATCCCCAGACCTGTTGAACCTTCTTCATGAGTTACAATAATACCGTCAAGTGTAAGTCGTCCACCATTTTCAACCGTAATAACATTTTGACCGTTAAAACCAATCAGTTTAAAAAAATCATTACCGCCTGTACTTTTTAACGTAATGTCTGCGCCTGGAGGGATAGCAAGTGCAGCGCCAAGAGAAATATCATTAGTTAGAGCAATATTGACAGGTACTCCAACTTCGGCCTTATTAACAGCGTCTCTAAGCTCAGATGCATTCTTAACACGCACAGTGCCATCATTATCTACCACTAAAAATCGATAGGCAAGCAAAGAGCCAACAATTACAGCCACAATAACCAAAGAAACAACTATCAAAGTTTTACGGCGTGAGCCAGAGTTAAGCTTAACAGACATGTCAAGATCCCCTTCAAGTCAAGCACAACACTCCAAAACATATATGTGTTGTGTGATATAAGGTAAAAAATCATCAAATATGTTGCAATTATGAATAAATAATAGATAGAAGAGATTTTGTCAGGTTTATTTTCTATAGCTATTTTTTGATTTCGTTGAGTACATATTTGACGATTTCGTCGGCGATGTTGACTTTTGCAACCATTTGGAGGCCTTTCCATCCGGGTTGGCTGTTTACATCTACAATGCGGGGTCCGTTGGGGCCCTCTAGTATATCAACGCCGGCGATTTTGCATCCAACGGCTTTTGCGGCTTTTATGGCTATTTCTTTGAATTCTTCGCTGATTTCTACGGGAGCGGGTCGTGCGCCTCGGCTATAGTTGGTTTTCCAGCCGTCTGCGATGCGACACATTGAGGCGATAACTTGGTCGCCTATTACAAATGCGCGAATGTCACTATGTCCATGGTCAACAAATTCCTGCATGTATATGACACCGTGGTGAAATGTGATGGCTTTAAAGATGGTGTCGGCGATGTCTATGTCGTTTATGCGTGTGGCTCCTTGTCCGCGACTTCCAAAGATGGGTTTGACAACTACGTCTCCGCCAAGTTCGTTAAAAGCGCGAAGGGCTTCGTTTACACTCTCAGTGGCTAGTGTGCGTGGGACGGGTACGTTGACGTCTTCGAGTAATGCGACGATGTCGTATTTGTCGACGCAGTGCTCGATGGCTGTTGGAGGATTTATCATGTAGAAGCCTTGGCGTTCGAGTTTGTAGAGCATGTCCATGCGAAAAACCAGCTCCTCGAGGCTACCGCGGCCGATGGGACGAATAATAAGGGCATCTAGATCATCAAGCAGGCTTGTGTTGTTGACTTTAAAGTAAGGTTTGTAGGCAATACGTGCAACTATGCGGGGAAAAGTGAAACACTCATAGGGGATACCGCGTTTGCTTAGTGATTCACGGACTTGGGTACTGCTCCAGGCTTCTGGATTGCGAGTCATTATGCCGAATTTCATTGAGGGTCTGTCCTTGGATATGACGGTAAAGATGCTTAAGGGTTTTAGCTCTTAAAGTTTCTGGCGAACAAATGCAAACCAAAGCTGGCTATGACTGATGTTAGAGTAGCAAAATAGAGCATGACGATAAATAACAAAACATACATCCTGATAGATGAGTTTGCTAAAAACAGGGTCGATTTTAGGGGAGACCACATCACCGCAAACCCATAAAATACGTCACACCTTTGCTTAACCCGTCTGCAAGGATTTGATAAACCTATATTTCCTTAAAAGCAAAAATAAACAGGCACAAACAACAACCCCCACCCCAACAACAGCAACAACAGACAACACTGGAAACGACACAGAAGCAACACTAAACGTTACAATATCAGAGGCACCCACATTTCCATACTCATCTTCCACAAACACCCTAACAGCATGAACCCCCATAGATAACTCCGACAAAGTCACATTACCTGTAACTGTCACATTGGCTTGACCATCAAGACTATACCCCATCCAAACAACAGAACGATCTAAACCAAACTCAAGCGGTAAAAACAGGCGAAAGTCTGGACGGTTATGTTTCGTTTGCTCTCTTGCGTTACAAACGAAAGGGCGTGATGTGTATGATTTTTGCGTTTTGCGTCGTGGCATTTTTGCTACTGGTCGCTATACTTTGCTTGTTTAGTCTTGCAAAGGCACGCACTCATCGCCGCACAACAAAAAAGTAATCGCCCAAGCCCACCAAAGCTGACGATTACTTTTAAAAAGTAACGAAGGCTAACGTGTAGCCGTTGGAAACCTTGTTTCTACTTTTATTATACTCCTTTTTTCAAAAAAGTCAACCCCAAATCATAAAAAAATTTGAGAGTGTTTATATTTGAATGATGGTGTAGTGTTTTGAGTTGGTATTGTGTTTTGTCCAAAGTGTAAAAGCTCTCATTCAGTAAAAAATGGTCATCACCATGGCAAGCAGCGCTAC
>JAIRQQ010000035.1 GCA_031256395.1 Nitrososphaerota archaeon | reverse complement strand
CTAATTGCCTCCAAAAATTATCGATGTTTCATAGTCCCCCTAAGCTAACAAGCGCCAGCCTGGACAAAAAGCTTTCACATAGCACTTCTATGAAAGCGCAGCTTTATGAGATTTGTTTATTGTATGTCCCTTTCTCTAAGTGACATGATAATTTGTTGATGTTTAAAATAAATATGTGAAAACTATAAAATTAGAAGGTGGGTTTAGCGGATGGTTGCTACCCGTGCTCTTTGCAGAGTCTTAGTCCGCCAGTTATAGCGTCTTAGAGTCGCTTGTGCACCATAGCCGCATGCACCACATCGCTTGTTGCGTACGTGGTATGCACGTCTACCGCATCGACGACATTTTATGTGGACAACGCGCCCCATGCGCTTGCCCATTGAAGGAGTGCCCTTTCCCATCTAACTCACCTGGGCGGGGGTGAAATAAGGACTACGTTATCTCCGCGAACTATAATGAGTCCTAACTTCTTTTGGTCTTCAACGACGGTGGTGTCTTCGGTCTCTTCTAAAACCAGATTTAAATGTTGATCGAACCCCTTGAGTCTGCCTCTGAGGCTTTTGCCGCCCTTTAGGCGAACCAGCACAATCTTGCTGAGGTTCTGTTCAAGGATTTCGGTTGTCATTTCGCTCATATTGAGATCCTCTTGTAACTTTATCTGTTCTATACTTTATCTCTCAACATTTAAACCTATCTCATACTCTTTGGGCGTTAACTATTTGGATGCTATATGTTGCGCCAAAACAAACCCGCTGATCTCAACTTTGTCTTTGAACCTTGATGGCGGATCCCTCTGAATGTTTGATGATGTTTGGCTATTTTTGTTTGATTGTTTTTTGATGAGTTGTTTTCATGCTAAAAGCAACTTGTATTGTTTTATATGTCTGCTGATATGGGTTATCTTGTGTGATTGATGGATGCTTTTGCCTGTGTGCAACTTGTACTTATAAGCGGGTTTATGGTTTATCTGATTTGATGCGGGGAACAGTCAATGATGACGCCGTTAGGGTTTATCGTAATTTTTGCGGTATCTTTTATTCTCAACCTGATACCGTTTGCTGGTCCCTCAAACATGCTTATCGCCTACACCTTTGCCATACGACTGGGCAGTACTGATTTTCTCTCATTTGCTTTAATTGGGGCCGCCATGGCTTTGGGTTCTGCTTTAGCTAAAGGTATCTACTACATGGTCACCTTCTTTATCAGTGACCGATACGTCAAAAAAAGACGCGAAAAACTTGACGCCTCAAAAATCAAACGCTGGGCGTTTCCCCTGCTTTTCCTTGCAGCAGCAACCCCCATACCTGATGAACCCATAATAATCGCTCTGGGCCTTATGAAATACAGTCCAACAAAATTCTTTGGCGCTTACTTTTTGGGCAAATTTGGCATAGGCGTTATGGGTGCTTTTCTGGGCGGCTTTTCTATAGAGCTCCTTGGAGATTTTATCAGCCCCGAAATCATGTTTGTTATGTCCATAGCGATGACAATAGCGTTTACAATCATATTGCTTAAAGTCGATCTTGGTGAGTTGTTTGAGAAATATTTGCGCCGAAAACCCAAAGCCAATCAGGAACCTAAATAACTTGGTATCTGTGCACATAGATGGTTGCTTATGCCCACAAAACAGCGCCGATACCCCATCAAAAACAAAGATGTTAAACAGATCATAGAAGAGGCTCAGCATAAACTCGGCCTCAATCTTGAAGAATTATTTGATGTTAAAGCGGGTGTGGAAGTTGTTGAATCTGAGGTAGCCTTAATTTATCTCATCTCTGGCAAACCCGTAATCTATAAAATTAATGATCGCCTTTTGCCTACCCTGCTATTCTCTGAGTTCCTCACCACTGCGCCTAAGGTGGTTGTGGATATGGGTGCGGTTCCCTATGTGTGTAAGGGTGCAACAGTTATGGCTCCCGGTATTGTTCGGGTAGAGGGTGAATTTGCGGCTGGATCTCTAGTTTTGGTTGTTGATGTAAAGTATGGCAAAGCACTCGCAGTTGGCGAGAGCTTACTGGATGGGGCTGTGGTGCGCCAGACCAAGAAGGGCCCAGTGGTTAAGGTGTTGCACTACGTTGGCGATAAAGTTTGGGATTACATTAAACAACTCTCAGACTAACCTCAAAATCTAACCTTAACTATCAAAAATTGACCTTGAGAAAAAGTTTGATTTAACTGACTGGCTTTTCTGGTAGTTTTTTATTGTTGTTTTGTTGGCGTCGTTTGGGTGTGTAGCTTAGTAATGTGGTGTTAGTTTGTTTTGTCTTGGGCTTTTTTATAGAGTGCTTTGTCGATGGTTCGGGTGCTGAGGTTGTGTTTGGTGGCGGTTTTGCGCAGGGCTGATATGAGGCGCAGATAATTTTGGGGTGTGTAGAGTCCTCCTGGGGGGGTGTTGCCTAGTAATCCTTTCCAGACGGTTTGGTCAAAGATGCCATAGCTGGTTGGGTTAAAGAAGGTCAAGATGATGCTGGCAAGGATGGGCGAGATGCCTTCTAATGTGGTTAGGCAGTTGATGCGGTAGAGATCATCTGCATTTGGGAGACTTAGGCTTTGGCTGGTTATGCGTTGAACTTTTTCCTCGGTATTGCGTGTGACTAGTTCTTGGGCGCGTTGTAGTTTTTCGGGTTCGTCTTTGAATTTCCACTCTGCCACTGCCATGAGATCCTTTACGCTTAGAGCTTTGTTTTTTTGAAATTTTGCGCTTAATTCGCGTTCCCGTTGTGCCTGCCAGCCATAGGCTTTGTCATATTTGCGGCTCCACATGAGATAGTCGGCTTTATCCATACGTTATCTGGTCTGTAGTGTGTAGGGAAGCATTTTTGTTTTGCTCTTAAAATCCTAAACTCACTAATATTTTGGCAAATTAACCGTAGCCAAGTTGCCATAACTGGTGAAATAAATGGGTTAGTTTTGGCTGGCTAGGTGTGCTGTGCCGTCGGGGCAGTAGACTTTTTCGTCTTTACCTGCTTTTCGGAATCGCTCGCTGCACATATGAAACATTTCGCATCCATCGCACTCTTTGCTTATCACAATTTTTGTCTCCTATTGTGCTCTTTGCGTGTGTCAATTCCTAATAAGGCTATGTAATATGCGTATGTATATCCACAACATGCTGCCTCTGTTAGCGGGAGCAAGTGGTCCTTTTTGTGTATCTGTCTATGTTTTCATGTTTGCCAAAAAAATGTATGGCTATTTAGTTAACTAAATTTTGTGGTTTGTCTTGAATTAAACCTGTAGAACGGGTTTGTTTTTTGCTTTAGCGTTTGATTGGTTTTCGTTTATTGTGGGGTTTGCGGGAGTGGGGTGGTCGGGTGGGTTTGTGGTTACTCCAGCATTTTTTACAAAAGACGGTTTTGTCTGTTTTGGGTTGGAAGGGGACTTCACATTCAATGCCGCACTCACTGCAAACTGCGGTAAAGGTTGGTTTTGCATGGAATGATTTGAACAGTTGATAGTTTTTGAGTCGCGGCCATCCGGTTTTGGCGTAGCGAAGCATTTTGGGATTGTCTTTGAGCCAGCGCATCATATGGAAAAAGCTTTTGCCTCTTTTTTCATCTCGCTCCGCAAGGGGTTCATAGCCTAGGTTGCGGATTTCATCAAGATATGCAATCTCTACTAGGCGTTGAGTTTCGCCCTCGACATGGATGCGTTTTACGCGGTCTTCGCCGTAGACTTTTTTGAGTTCTTCTGCGGCAACATCAAAGATGCAGCCTTGGCAGATGTGGATGGCTTCATCGGGGTTTAAATTAAATTTGGATACAAGCCTTGACACAACTCGCGAGGATTCTTGTAGGTATTCTTTTTCGCGAAATATGTCTTGATAGAATCTTACGTCGATTATATCATATTTGAATTCTTTTGTTTCTTCCCGGTAGGCGCCGACTACAACACCGAAAAGCAAGTCACCGCTGCCGGCGTCATCAACGATAAGAGTCAACTGGAAACTTCACTCTCTTTTCTTCAGTCAATACGTTAGGGTCATATAAAAATTGATGTGTTCAATCCAGCATAAAAACGGGCTGGAATTGCTTTTTTAGCCATTTGGGTCGTTTGTTCTGTCTCTGGGGGAGTTTTATGTTTAGCGCTACTGCACGCGTTGCTTGTTCTGTTTTGTTAAGAAGAAGGAGAGAGAAGAAAAGAAGATTGATTAGGTTGTTGGGTTGGTTGTTTTGTTCTTACATGCCTGATTTTAGGCGTCGGTATGTGGTGTAGTCTATGTATTCTGCAAATGGGTTTTCTGCGAGAGTTCGGACGTTGATTTTTTGGCGGTTGCGTTTGTCTAATAGTTGGTTTGTGGTGCGTAGGAGGTAGCTGTCGCTTCCTGCTCCTGAGCCGTAGCTGGTGACTAGTATGCGGTCGTCGGGTTTTGCTATGTCTAGT
>JAIRQQ010000002.1 GCA_031256395.1 Nitrososphaerota archaeon | reverse complement strand
TCAGTTCCGGATTTGCCCATCGCAATCCCAATATCAGCCGCCTTCAACGCCGGGGCGTCATTTACGCCATCGCCTGTCATGGCCACAACCTCACCGTTTGCCTGCCAAGCCTTAACAATACGAATTTTATCCTCAGGGGTTACTCGGGCATAGACGGAATAGTTTCTAACGGTGTCATTTAATTCGGTATCTGACATTTTTGCAAGTTGGGCGCCAGTCATGACATGGCGGCCTTCTTGGAGAATGCCCAAGTTGGTGGCAATCGCGCCTGCGGTTGTAGCATGATCGCCGGTAATCATTACGGTGCGAATACCGGCGGCTTTGGCTTTTTCTATAGCGATGGCGGCTTCGGGTCGTGGTGGATCAATTAGACCAATAAACCCTACTAGTTTGGAATCTTGTTCAACTTCTTCTATATGGTCGTGATCGGGTAGGGTGTCAATTGTTTTGGATGCCAATGCGATGACACGTAAGGCTTGTTCAGCAAATTTATCATGTACCACTCGGGCAACGGGTAAATCAGAAGCCGTAGATTCTGAAGAGAGAGTTAGGTAGTCAAGGGCGCCTTTGGTTAGTACCAGATAACCGCCGGTTTTGACTTTGAAGACAACTGACATACGTTTGCGATCAGAGGAGAAGGGAACTTCTGCGACTCTTTGATAGGTTTCTGTATCTATGCGGTAGTCTTTTTCGTCTAAGAGCCTAAGTATGCCAACGTCTGTGGCGTTGCCGATGTATTTTTTCTCGCCGCTTGGGGTGGTCTCATGAGTGGCATTGCTTGCCATGGCGAGATAGCTGAGAAATTGGCGTTGCTTATCCGTAAAGGGTGTGTCGTCTGCGAATGGTTCTTCTCCGCAAATCCAGAGTTGTTTAACGGCCATGCGGTTTTGGGTAAGGGTTCCGGTTTTATCTGAGCAAATAACCGAAGTGTTACCCAAAGTTTCCACAGCGGGAAGTTTTCTAATCAAAGCGTGTTTTTTGATCATTTTCTGAACGCCGTTTGTCAGCGTCAGAGTAACAATCAAAGCTAACATTTCAGGAACGGCAGCCACTGCTAAGGAGATAGCAACTAGCAACATTGTAGGCAAATCCGTACCGCTTCGCAGACCCACCGCCATTAGGAAAAAAGCAGAGATAATGGCAATCCAGCAGATAGTTTTGCCGAGTTGGTCAAGACGTATCTGCAGGGGAGTTTTCATACGTTTACTGCCGCTTAAAAAGCCAGCAATCCGACCCATCTGAGTTTTCATACCAGTGGTGGTAACCACAGCTATGCCGCGGCCCGCTGTGACAACACAGCCAGTAAAGACCATGTTGCGCTGGTCACCCAAAGCGACATTTCCTGAGGTTGTAAACGAGGCGTCTTTTTCTGCGGGTTCGCTCTCACCGGTTAGGGCGGATTCGTCAGAGAACAACGCGGTGGATTCAATTAATCTAGCATCTGCAGGAACAACGTTACCGGTTTCTAGGATGACTATATCCCCAGGAACCAATTCGGTAGCATCAATGCTTTTCTTAACTCCTTGGCGTATAACAACACAGGAAGGAGCGCTTAGTTTTTCTAAGGCTTCCAGAGCTTTTTCAGCTTTACCCTCCTGGGTAATGGCCAAAATTAGATTTAAAATCACAACGGATAAGATGACGATGGGTTCAACAAATCCTGAGTTCTCAAAGATAGCCATAGCAAAAGAGAGGACCACAGCAATTAGCAAAACGATAATTGAGACATCTTTTAGTTGGTGGAGAATTTTTTGAGGCAATCCTGCCTTTTTGGGTGGGTGAAGTACATTTTTTCCGTCACTGTGTTGACGTTTATGAACTTGAGCTTCAGATAGACCACACTCAGGAGTTACATCCAACGCACCCAATACTGACTTAACATCTGATTCGTACCAGTTGGGTTGATCCTGAGTGCTGTTTTCTATGGTTATCACATCTACAAAATACGCCACTATAGCGACATATTAGAAAACTACAACCCTCAAGCGTACTATATATCAGCTTCCACGTGTGTACAGTATTTTCATGATACAGTCAAATCTTGTTTTGCAAAACTTTGGTCAAACAACCAACACTACCACTACTATCAATCAATGAATTGAAAAGTTAGGCTTGCTGCTTAGCTAGATGCGCTAGTTGCATCATCGCTTTGCCTGAACTTAGTGCTTCGCGTGCTTGTTCCATACCGTCTTTGTAGGAGGTACTTGTGCCAGAAGCATACAAAGCAGCAGCAGCGTTCATACAAAACAAGTCGGCTAGGGGATCACTATACGCACCGGAGAGAACGCGTTTAATGGCAGACGCATTGTCATAGGCTTTGTTGAAAGATGCGATATCAAAGGCGGCATGGGTTTTTATGCCAAAATCTTCGGGGTAGACAGTGTAGGTTTGGATTTTATTGTTTTTTAGTTCAACCACTCTTGTGGGACCGCAAGGCGAGAATTCATCAATACCAAGAGCCGCATCGTGACCATTAACCATACCATAGGGAGCGACCGCACTGCTAAGACCGATTTCTTTCAATATCGCAATGAGTTGATCACATACTTGAGGTGCATAAGCCCCAATTACTATACAGCTGATATTCTCACAGGGCATAGTTAAGGGGCCTACAATGTTAAATGCAGAGGTAAAACGCATGGATTGGATAAGGCGGGCCCAGCCAGATTTTAAGAAGGCTTCCCCAGGCATGTAGCAGATGTTGTGGTTTTCTAAACTTTGTTTTGCTTTACTCATCGGACTTGAGAGATTAACCCCTAGGATCTCAAAGATTTCTGAGGCTCCAGAGACACCTGTTACTTTTTTGGCGCCTTTTTTAGCAATCGGAACCCCACAAGCTGAAGCAATAAGTGCAGCAGGAGAGGAGGCGTTTACAGTTTTCATAGCATCGGAGCCTGTGCCAACAATATCGCAGATAGGGCCCTTAACGTTGGCTGTGAATTTTTCTGTGTCAAATTTGTCTAGGGCATCCCAAACGCCAGATAATTCTTCAGTGGTGGGTTTACGAGTAATATGGGCTATCAAAAAAGCGCCCTGCTGAAGTTCGGGCTGCTCATTTAGAATGATTTGCCTATAGGCCTCACAGGATTCTTCTCGAGTCAGAGTTTTACCGGCAACGATTTTACAGATCAGTTGACCAAAGGCTCTTAATTTTTCTTCAGTTACCAAATTTATCACTCCGATAGATCTACAACATACTTTAAGGATTGACCAAGCAAAATTTCAGGCAACACCAAAGGAACGCTTTCCAGAGGTATTATTTTATCAATGAGCAGTCTTAGGGTTTGAATGTTTGTTTCTATTATTTTTAGGGCTAGCTTCATTTGGCGTTTTGTGCTACCATAAGCCCCAATTAGGGTTAACTGTCGATAATGGACTTCATTTAACAATTCACTGGGAATAGGCATGTTTTTTGTAAATCCGCTAAATATGCAATATTTGCCGCCTGGATTTAATTTTGAAATCCCCTCGATCAGAGTAGCGGGGTCAGGGGCAGCATTTATAGCCACATCAAAATTGCCAGCGGGGGTATTAGAGAGAGAGATGTTTGCTTTTTTGCAAAAAGGGGTTACTTGATCTAGTTTAGCAGAGTTTTTTTCGACAATAAAGGGGTGGGCACCAAAATATTTGCAGGCTAAGCCAAGCATAAGTCCGGCAGGGCCGCCGCCAAAAATGAGAACAGATTGGTTTTTTTGCAAGTTTACTTGTTCAGTCGCATTTATTGCAGAGGACAACAATTCGGTCATACATGCAATTTCAGGGGGAACTGTTGGAGGGATTTTTATGAGACTGCGTTTGGGCACTTTTATATATTGGGCAAATCCGCCATCAATATGAAATCCTATAACTTGGATGTTACTGCAGAGATTTTCGGCACCATTTTTGCAGTAGTGGCATTGATTGCAGGTTTTGGCAGGCCAAACAATAAAATTTTCTGCTGGATTGTTGGGTTTATGGCCACAGATTTCATGGCCCAATACTCGGGGCAACACTAGATCGCGTTGACCTTGGGACCACATTTTTGCATCAGTTCGACAGACAGAACAATAGGTGACTTTTAGCAGTATTTCAGTGCTATCGCAGACGGGGGGTTGGATGTTGATTAGCCGAATTTTTGCTATATTTTCAAGGAGAAGCGCTTTCATATGACTGTCTGCAACACGGTAGAGCAGAAACCGCATTTAAAACTATCCACCTGTATTACATTCGTAATACAAAAAAATAAAGAAATCAAATTTTGGAGTACACCACAGGCACAATTAACCCAGATTAGTATGGCGAAGTTAGTGATGCGCAAGGAGGTAGAGCAAGGAGTTAATACAGTACAAGAGTATAACATAGAGAAAGTCTATGCAAGGAGTAGAGGTTATTGTCGGCGGTTTCATGAGCGTTGATGGGAAAATAGCGCCTGCCAATCGAAACGGCCAAGAATTCACTCAGTTCATGACCCCACTGCACAAAAAAATGCTACACAGCATCCGAGCGTCTGTTGATGCGGTTGTGGTAGGGGTGGGTACGGTTTTAGCAGATGACCCCACGCTTACTGTGCGAGATGTTGAGGGTAAAAATCCTCTCAGAGTAGTGCTAGACAGCAAAGCACAAACACCCCTAACAGCAAAAATCACAGACACCAGTCAAGCACCCACGCTAATAGCAACCACTATACAAGCCTCAAAAGAAAAAATACAGGCACTAAAAAATAAAAATATTGATGTGTTTATTTCAAACTCGAAAAAAACGGTTAATTTGCAAGAACTAGTCGAAGCACTCAAGAGCCGTGGTGTTAGAAGAGTTATGGTGGAGGGCGGCGCTGATGTGCGGTGGAGTTTTTTTGAATCAAATCTTGTGGATGAATTATTTGTTTGGATCATGCCCTATGTTTGGGGCGGCAAAGAGGCCCCGACATTAGTGGATGGCCAGGGTTTCCATGGAGCCAAAGAAGCTAAAAAACTAAAACTAAAGAGCATAGAACAGATTGAGGGATTGATTGTTATTTGGTTTTCAGTTCAACAGTAAGGTTTGGAAATTTTTGGAGCAAACCACTTTCGGTTGCGTCTCAAACATTAGATAGAGAAGTAGGGTCCAAATATCTACAGATTTACAAGGCATCAGCATAGTTTTTGTTGTGTCCCTTTTAAAGAGATCTTTTTACCTTGTTAGGTATAATTCTTTAAGGAATAAACCACGTTAGGGGACATTATTGTTATTGCCTTGGTTTTGTCTGAGGATTGATTGGAAGTGTTTGGTGTTGCCTCCGCTTAGGGTAACTAGTTGGTTTAGTTTTTCGATTGCAAGACCATCATATAGGGCTTGTTTGGCTAAGTCGTAGCCGTCTTTTAGATCCGACGCACTTTCGGCTATGTAGAGGATGGAGGCGGCATTTAGTAAAATGAGGTCTTGACGGGCACTTTGATCTTTGCCTAAGAGTATTTTGACGATGGTTTGTGTGTTTAGTTCGGGGCTTCCGGGGTAGACGATCTCTTGGGGGTTTCCGCGTTTGAGTCCAATGTCTTCGGGGTAGAAACAGTAGGTGTCTATCGAGCCGTTGGGTTTTACTTCAGAGATTATGTTGCGTCCTAGGTTGGAGAATTCATCTATGCGTATATTTTCATCTGCGCCATAACCCAGCACGACTAGAGCTCGGTCGTAGCCGTTTTTTGAGAGAACAGAGGCAATTGTTTCTGTGTAGGGTTGGCTGACTCCGCGGACTTGTCGTTTGAGGCCAAAGGGGTTAAGACCAGCAGCGATCATGAGCCTCATTGCGTAGAGCATGGGCATAACGGTGTGGGTGGCTTTGTCGGCGGTTAAATCAATCAGGGGTTTCATCCAAGGGTATATTCCTGCTGAGGCCCAAACAGATGTTTGGATGGTGTGAATGCATTGTTCGACTACTTGGGGAGTTGTGTATACGTTGATGCCTAGGTTTTGGGCTAAATCTATACAGCCTGTTTTTGATGAGAAAGATTTGGATCCACTCTTTATTGCACAAGCGCCAGCAGCGGCGGCAATTATCAATGCGGGGGTTGTGATGTTTATGGTTGGGAAAGTGTCTCCGCCTGTGCCTCCGGCTGTTACAAGTGGTTTGTTAGTGTTGAATTGGAAGGCGGAGGTTCTTGTGGCATCCATGGCCTGAACCATGCCGGTTAATTCGTCTACGGTGGGTTTTTTTATAGTTAAACCGCCAAAGAAGGCAACCATTAGGGGGAGGATCTCGGTTGGGTGTTTGTTTTGGGTGAGTTGGGTAAATAGGGTTTGGGCGACAGATTGGGTTTGAAGACTAGTTAGATTTTCGCCATTGGACAGGTGAGCTATTATTTCGGTGAGATCAGGGGTTGTTGGGGGTTTGTTGGGTGTCATTTTTGGTGCCTTAGGGGACGACTTTGGAGCGTTTTAGGGTTCTGACAAGCAGGTAGGCTAGAATTGTCGAGGGGATGAGCTGGAGGACTATGTATATGGGAAGAGCTCCGAGATAGACTATGTAGGGTAGTCCGAGGGCCATAACCATCACTACATAAACTAGTGGGATGTCCAAGATTGCACAGATGGTGCTCATTGTTAAGAGTTTGGTGCTGAGTTTTGTTTGGGGGCGGAAGCGTGTGAAGGCAAAGGCGGCTGCGCCTACGCCTAGGGCAAAGAGGAGGTTTATGATGGGCCACAATGGGGAGAGAGGGCTGGATGCGGTGATGAGTCCGATTAGGGCTTGGATCTCAGTTGTTATAATAGCACCTATAAAGCCAAACAGGACTGCGGATACAAGGATCCAAGTGTAGGTGTTTATGTATCCTAGTGTGTTGAAATTGCCTCCTGTGAATAGTGTGTCGGCTCTTTCTGCAAAGATTGCTATCACGCCTGCAACGACGCCTATCATCAGTGCAGCCATTGCTTTTCGGAGGTTTTGGGTTTTGAGGTCAATAGACACAAGGGTCACTCTCAGATTTGAGTAATAACTCAAAAATGAGTATTGCCATATAAAGGTTCTTTACCAAAAATGAGTAACAAACAGTCGCCGCTATAGGGCCAGCTTTTTTAGCCGCTGCATCAACGCCTCACGTTCATCAGGCTGGCGCACCCACAAATCCCGATTTTCTCTAAACTCTTCGCCTGAGAGAATCCCCTGCTTTTGTAGCTCACCTAACAGCTTCATAAACCCCTGCAAATCCAGTTGCTCCTCAGTCACCACCATACCGCCCCTACGTTCAGAGATCGTTTGGGGTTCACTATCTGGTGGTGGGAACTCGGCATAGAGAAAACGCGCAAAATATAGCGTATCCCAGCCCTTAGCAACCAAAAAGCTGTTTTTTAGGTTCAACAACTCGGAGGTGTAGTGCTCATATTCTTGGCCCAGTGAGAGATACTTGGGCTTCAAAGCAGCCGTACCTACCGTTCGGTTAACAAAATGACGCAGATGCTGATTACCAAACACCGGTAATACAGTACCCTTTTCATAGTTAAAGCAATAGATGATTTTTTTAGCAACCACCTTATCTTGCCCAAACCCACCGATTCGCTCCCAAGGTGCATCTATCTTTTGCGCCAAGGATTTACGATCATCAACAGATATGCGAAGCAGATTTTTAAGATCTTTTATCTGCAGACGCGCATTACGGTAAGCATTAGAACTGTTTTGGGTGGAGGTACCCTGTAGATTGAGGTTTTTTTCAAGAAACCCAAAGAACTCACCGACTTGATCGGGATTAACTTTGAAAAGACGATCAGGATCGAGCCACTCTATAGAAGCCAAGTTCTCAGCAAAGGGAAATTTTTGACGAAAACTCTTGAGAGCCCCAAGTACAAGATTGACCTCATATTTTATTGCATTTGCTTTATCGAAGGCTTCGATTTTTTGTTGCAGTAAACTGCTCTTAGACATGGATACCAAAGCAGTAAATGTGAACTGAGCTAATAAGATTTACAGCAACACATCGATCAGCACATAATTGATCACCTTAGCTACTAATAGGGCAACATTCACTTATGCAATCCAAGGTCCAATCAAGAAATCAATAACTGTATTGTTTGGGAAAACATATTAGGTGTGAGGACTGCACCTTAGCGGGGATGTTGTGGTAAAGCAGGTTTTCATTTCAGGGCCCATACTGGGTATGGAAAACAACCAGAACTATCGCCAGACCATAAAAGATATCTGCGCTCCGTTAGGGCTAGAAGTTATTGATCCGTGGAATCGTGAAAAAGTTCTCTACAAAGGCACCGAGGAGTGCTGGTGGAATACCTACACTACCTTTGATTTTGTAGAGCGCGATCTGGCTGATGCTGATCGGTGTGATATTATGGTTGTTTATTTGCCGGTTCTCTCTGCGGGTGCTTGTATGGAGATGTTTTATGCCAAACGTAGAGGCAAACATGTCATTGTTGTAACAGAACTACCCTGTGTCAGTCCTTGGATTGTTGTGCACTCAGACAAAATTCTCAAAACCTTCAGCGAGCTTGGGGAAACCCTAAAACAATTGCGCTAAGCTGACTTTTCTTAACTCTTAACAGAAAACCTATATGGCCCAATCTAAAAAATGGTGCGGGATAAGCAGTGGATGTTATAACCATCATCTTGATTGCTCTGGGTTTAGCTATGGACGCTTTTGCAGTCTCGATTGCAAACGGCATGAACACCCCAGGCAGTCAACGACGCCGAGCGGCACTTTTGACGGCGATATTCTTTGGTGGTTTTCAGATGCTTATGCCTATAGTCGGCTGGCTCATTGGACTTAGCCTTCAAAGCAGTATTATGGCGGTGGATCACTGGATAGCCTTTGGTCTGCTTGCATTCATCGGAGCCAAGATGGTTTATGATGGGATAAAAAAAGAAACCGAACAAAAAACCTCAAACCTCAAACTCTACACTCTGCTTGTTTTAGCTGTTGCCACAAGCATTGATGCTCTGATGGTGGGGTTGAGTTTTGCATTTCTCCAAACAGAGATTTTGATGCCCATTGCAGTAATTGGCATAGTTACGTTTGGGTTATCTTTTATTGGCGTCTACTTTGGCTGTAGTCTAGGTAAGCTCTTTGGTAACAAAATAAAGATCGTGG
The DNA here is from genome assembly GCA_031256395.1 of Nitrososphaerota archaeon. Taxonomy (GTDB): domain Archaea; phylum Thermoproteota; class Bathyarchaeia; order Bathyarchaeales; family Bathycorpusculaceae; genus Bathycorpusculum. Next base: position 18,904 of record JAIRQQ010000002.1, on the reverse strand, counting down.
GTGGTATAGTGTTAATTCTCATTGGTTTGCGGATTTTGCTTGAACACCTTTTTGGGTGAGCGTCTAGAGGGTTGTTTGAACTCTTCACGGATTTGCATTTGGCGTCGTTTGCGGTTGTAGCCCAAGGAGAAATCATGGGTGGCATCGCGAATTTTTCGGAGCAGAAGCATCATGGTGCTATTTTTATCAAACACTTTGGGAACGGGATCATCAGGAAGATAGATTTCTTCATGTTCTTTGGCTAATCCAAACATGGAGGTTTGAAGTCCCAGAGTTTGAAGGGCCTCTTTAGCTGCGCTAACCTGTCCGGGTCCGCCGTCAATAACAATCAGATCGGGCAGGGGGTTGTTTTCCTCAATTTGGCGTTTGTAGCGGCGCAACACCACCTCATGCATGCTGGCAAAGTCGTCTTGTCCGGTAACAGTTTTGATTTTGAATTTACGATAGTTCTTTTTGTCGGGTTTGGCGTCTTTGAAGGCTACCATACCTGAGACCACATGCTCAGTGCCCAAGTTGGATATGTCAAAACACTCAATTACCCTAGGCAAAACAGGCAGATGAAGATTGTTTTGCAAATCCACCAAGGCAGTGTCAAACTCTAGGCCAGACTCGAGGTTTTTTTCTGCCAATTTTATCAACGCCAACTTGGCTGCTTTGAGAGGAACCGTCAAAGATACAGGTGCTAAGCGTTTTTTTGATAGAAACTCTTCAAGTGCAGTTTTTTCGTCGGGTTCTATCCAAACGGGCTTGTTGAGCAAAATCTCTCGGGGAATCTGATTAGCGGTATAGAAGGCTTTTAGAAATTCCTGCTCGATTTGGGGCTGTAAATCCACACTGAACTCTTTTTTACCCAAAAGTACCCCTTTGCGCACCCCCATCTGTAGCGCCAGCATCTTTTCTCCAATGCGTCTAAACACCAGCACATCCTGATCAAACCGCCGCTCATTATCTACAATTTGGCGCTCAGTAAGCAGACGTATGGAGGCGATTTGTTTACGTAACTCAAGCGCCTCCTCAAAGTGCTGGGTTTTGGAGGCTTCTTGCATCTGTGTGTTTAGCTGTTCGATGGTTTGCTGATAGTTACCGTTTAGAAAGGCGCGGGCATCTTTGACTTGCTTGTCATATTGTTCAGGAGTTATGTTACCAGTACAGGGAGCAGTGCACATATTGATATGATAGTTCAGACAAGCGCGTTTGTGCATGTTTTTGCAGGTGCGTAACTTGAACACCCGAACAACCGTGCGCTGTAGATCTTGACGGGTAAACCCATCAGTGTAGGGCCCAAAGGATTCAAGTTTACGATGCACTTTGCGACTTGTTAGAACCCTTGGGTAGGTTTCGCGGGTTAGCGAGATGTAGGCGTAGCTTTTGGCATCTTTGAGATCAATGTTGTATTTGGGTGTGTGCTGCTTGATGAGCTTATTTTCTAGTAACAGGGCTTCAACTTCAGTGTTAACAACAATCCAGTCAATACTTCGGATATGCAAAAGCAACTGACGGGTTTTGGGCGGTTGATCAATGCTTGAGAAGTAACTTTTCACTCGGCTACGAAGATTTTTGGCCTTACCCACATAGAGAATCGTCTCATGTTCATCACGGTAGAGATACACACCAGGATCAGTGGGTATATCCACGCTTTTGAAATCCGAAGGACTGGATAATTTTATCATGTTTGCCGCTCTAATCTGACTAATCAAGGCATGCATTAAGCATTTCCATTACCCGATCCCGCCAAAGTTCATAGTAAAACTCGCCAAAGTTCATAGCGAACTATTGGCAAAGTTAAAAGTTAGACTATATGATACACAGGTTGCGTGAATAGATCAAAAAAGATTGGTTATTATTGTTGGTTATTGGTTTGTTGGGGTAGTAATTTTTTTAGAAATATACCTGTGTAGGATGTTGGGTTTTGGGCTACTTCTTCGGGGGTTCCTTGGGCTAAGAGTTGTCCACCTGCGGCACCGCCTTCAGGGCCTAGGTCGATGAGTTGGTCACAGCTTTTTATGACGTCGAGGGTGTGTTCGATGATGTAGACTGTGTTGCCGTTATCAACAAGACGGTTGAGGACTCGGATGAGGCGCTTAGTGTCGTCGAAGTGGAGGCCGGTTGTGGGTTCGTCGAGCATATAGATGACGTGGCCGGTTTTGTGCTTGCTGAGTTCGCGGGTGATTTTTATGCGTTGACTCTCTCCGCCGCTTAGTTGGGTGCTGCTTTGGCCTAGTTTGATGTAGCCTAGGCCGACGTCGAGGAGGGTTTGGAGTTTGCGGTGGACTTGGGGGGTGTTTTCGAAGAATTTTGCGGCTTCCTCAACGGTCATGTCTAGGACTTCGGCGATGTTTTTGCCTTTGTATTGTACGGTTAGGGTTTCTTTGTTGTAGCGTTTACCTTTGCATTCGCTACACTGAACATAGACATCAGGGAGGAAATTCATCTCGATGCGCAAAACGCCGTCGCCTTGGCAGGTTTCGCATCTACCGCCCTTAACGTTGAAGCTGAATCGGCCTTCTACGTAGCCGCGGGCTTTGGCTTCTTTGGTGGCGGCAAATATGCGTCGGATTTCGTCAAAGAGTTTGGTGTAGGTGGCGGGGTTGCTTCGAGGAGTTCGTCCGATGGGGTCTTGGTCGATGACGATAACGTTTCGTATGGTTTTGGGGACATGTAGGCTTTGATGTTTTCCGATTTTGTCGACTTGCTCACCAAAGAGTTGTTTGAGGGCGGGGATGACTGTTAGGTTCATAAGGGTGCTTTTGCCTGAGCCGGAGACCCCTGTGACTCCGCAGAGCACTCCTAGGGGGAGGTTTACGGTGAGTTGTTTGAGGTTGTTCTCAGATGCGTTTTTTATGGTGAGATAGTCGGTTGGTTGGCGGCGTTGTTTTGGGATTTCGATTTGTAGTTCGCCTGAGAGGTATTTGCCGGTTAGGCTTCGGGGATTTTGCATAACAGTTGTGGGGGGGCCTTCGGCGACGATGTGACCACCGTGTACGCCGGCTCCGGGACCCATGTCTACGATATAGTCGGCGTGGCGCATGGTGTCTTCGTCGTGCTCAACTACAATTAACGTGTTGCCTAGATCGCGGAGTCGGGCTAGGGTGGTTATGAGTTTGGCGTTGTCGCGTTGATGTAAGCCAATGCTTGGTTCATCGAGAATATAGAGAACGCCCATGAGGTTGCTGCCGATTTGGGTGGCGAGGCGGATGCGTTGGGCTTCGCCGCCGGATAGGGTTTTTGCGGCGCGTGAGAGCGAGAGATAACCTAAACCGACGTTTTTGAGAAAGCCTAAGCGCTCATTGATCTCTTTTAGGACTTGTTTGGCTATAGAGAGGTCTTTTTGGTTTAGTTTGGGGGGTAGGTTTTGGAAGAAATCTACCGAGTCCTCAATGGAGAGATCGGTGACATCAATTATGCTCTTATCTTGGATTTGAACGGCTAATACGACTGGTTGGAGTTTTTTTCCTTGGCAGGCGTTGCAGGGGCGGCTGGTCATGAATTTTTCTATATCGGCTTTGCGCCATTCGCTCTCGGTTTGGCGGTAGAGGCGCATTGTTTGGGGGATAATGCCTTCCCAGCCGTCTTTCATAGACATGTGGGCACCGTTGGACCAGTTGGCGTTAATGGGTTCGCTGTCACCGTAGAGCAACACGTGGAGTTGTTGTTCGGTGAAGTCTTTGATTGGGGTAAAGATGTCAAAGCCGTATTTTTTACCCACTGCAGATAGTTGTTGGGCGCGCCAGCTAAGATCCATGGTACTTTTGTAGACCGCTAGGGCGCCATTCATGATAGAGAGAGATTTATCGGGAAGTACTTTGTCGGCTGTGACCTCAGTGATTTCACCCAATCCATGGCAGACTGAGCAAGCGCCAAAGGGAGAGTTAAAGCTAAACATACGGGGCTCAAGGCTTTCAAACACAATCTCGGGGTGATTAGGACAAGCCCCAAAGGTGCTATACATGACCTCCCCCTCAAAGCGCTCAAGCTCTTTTTTCTTACCGGCATCATCAGGGGTGGTTGTGGCATCAATGATTATCATGGTGCCTTTGCCGGTTTTAAGCGCACTCTCAACCGCTTCGGCAATTCGACTACGCTCATCATCTTGGATGGTTACGGTGTCTATGACGGCCTCGATCCAGTGTTTCTCGTAGCGCACTAGTTTGACTTCTTCTTTTATGTGCTCGGTTTCATAGATTTTTTGATCGACACGGATTTTGGTGTAACCGTCTTTTTTGAGACTATCAAAGATTGATTCGTGAGTGCCCTTCATGCCGCGTATGATCGGGGCTAAAAACACAATAGTTTTACCCTTTTCAGCCATGATAAGACTTGTAATGTTTTCAGGGCTCTGGGGGTGGATGGAGCTGTTGCATTGGGGACAGTGATGGGTACCTATGCGGGCAAACAGCAATCGGAGATAGTCATAGATTTCAGTGACGGTACCAACGGTGCTACGGGGGTTTTTGCTGGTGCTTTTCTGCTCAATACTTATCGCAGGAGACAACCCCTCGATGCTATCTACATCGGGCTTATCCATCAACCCCAAAAATTGGCGTGCATAAGCCGAGAGACTCTCCACATATCGCCGCTGACCCTCAGCATAAATAGTATCAAAAGCCAAGGTAGATTTGCCTGAACCGGAAAGACCGGTTATAACTATGAGTTTGTTGCGGGGCAACTCTAAATCTATGTTTTTGAGGTTGTGCTCTCGAGCACCTTTAACTGAAATATTATCACGCATTGCCTTTCGCCTAAGTAGAGTTTATCTTGTTTTAGCTCGCAACATTAGAACTTTATTGCACCAAACAGCTAAATTTCTGGGTTAGAACCCACGTTTTCTAGTTTTTGGGTGAGGGCTTTTTGTAATTCGGCAATGGCGTCACGGAGTTCAATGGCTTTTTCGAATTCTAGTTTTTCGGCGGCTTCACGCATTTTAGCATCTAATTCAGCAATTTGACGCTGGATATCGGATTTGGCTAAGTGTTTAGTACCTTTGATGGTGCTCTCTTTTAGGGTAACGGCTTTGATGATGGTTTGAGGAGTGATACCGTATTGCTGGTTGTAGCGTTTTTGGAAGTTACGGCGATAATAGGTGAGCTCCATAGCGCGCTTGATGCTTTGGGTTTGGTTGTCGGCATATAGGATGACTTTGCCGTTAATGTTTCGAGCCGCGCGGCCTATGGTTTGGATGAGACTGCGCTCGTCGCGCAGAAAACCTTCTTTGTCGGCATCCAGAATAAAGATGGTTGCGACCTCGGGGATGTCTAGGCCTTCGCGGAGCAAATTTATACCGACTAATATGTCATATTCGCCGACGCGGAGTTGGCGCACAAGCTCGATGCGATCAAGACTCTCAATTTCGCTGTGCATATATCGTACGCGAAAACCTTCTTTGACCAGATAATCGGTTAGGTCTTCGGCCATGCGTTTGGTTAGTGTGGTTATTAGGACGCGGTCGCCTCGTTCGATGGTTTGTTTTGCTTGGGTCATCAGATGCTGCATTTGACCCTCAATGGGGTGCATTTCTACCTCGGGATCTAAAAGTCCGGTGGGTCGAGTGATCAACTCGACGGGGGATCCGCTTTTTTCTAGTTCGTACTCAGCGGGTGTGGCTGATACGAAGAGAACCCGGCCCATTTTGTGTTCAAACTCGCTAAACTGCAGAGGCCGATTATCTAGTGCGCTTGGGAGACGAAAACCAAAGTCCACCAGATTTTTTTTACGGCTATAATCCCCGTTGTACATACCGCGTGCTTGGGGAATAGTTTGGTGACTCTCATCAATAATTAGCAGATAATCTTTGGGGAAATAATCAATAAGTGTAAATGGGGGTGCACCGGGGTTGCGGCCATCGAAGTGGCGACTATAGTTTTCCATACCTGAGCAGAAGCCGACTTCACGAATCATCTCTAGATCATAGTTAGTTCGTTGTTTTAGGCGCTGGGCTTCAAGAGGCGGCAACCCTTTTAGCTGCTGCTCGAGTTCTTGCTCAATGTTTGCTATGGCTTGAGCGTGTTTTTCTTCAGGAACCACATATTGCCTTGCAGGATAGAGGGTAAGTTGGTCAAGGGTATTTTTCACATCACCCGTTATAGTATGTACTTCTTTTATTTTCGAGATGATGTTTGCGTTTATTTCGATACGTATGATATCATTTTCATAGGAGGGCACAATATCCACAGTGTCACCTCGGACCCGGAATTTGCCGGGTTCAAGCACCTGATCATTGCGCTCATACTGCATATCTACCAAAGAGTGAATAAGCTTAGTTCGACTCAGTGGCGTCCCAGTTTTTAGCTCAATAGCCATGGTGCGAAAGTCATCAGGGTTACCCAAGCTGTAGATACAGCTAATCGAGGCCACAATGATGGTATCGTTTCTGCTAACAACACTTGAAACCGCATGCATACGCATTTTTTCGATCTCATCATTAACGGTGCTGTCCTTCTCAATGTACATATCCTGAGCCGGCAGATACGACTCAGGCTGATAGTAATCATAGAAAGATATGAAAAATTCTACCCGATTATGCGGAAAGAGCTCTTTTAATTCACCGAAAAGCTGAGCAGCCAAAATTTTGTTATGCGCCAAAATCAAGGTAGGCTTCTGCAACCGGTTGATAACATTTGCCATAACAAAAGTTTTACCACTACCCGTTATACCCAGAAGCGTCTGTTTATCCTTAGTTTTAAAACTTGCCTCTAACTGGTCAATAGCGGTCTGCTGGCCGGGAGAAACCTTGTACGGTGAAACAAGCTCAAACTGCAATTTCTCGTCCCTGTAAACGACAATGACCCCGCCGTTTGAATTAATAAGTTTTGTCTATAAACTAGGCAATTTTAAGCGCAGACAAATACACAAAAACACAACACACAAAACATAGTTGTGTTTGGGATAGAAAATGAATTGTGCTCTAAAAAGTGAGCATTTAGGAAACGGTTAGTTTGCCGAATTTGCCGACGTTTAGCTGTGCTTCGCCTTTGAAGCTGGTTACGTAGCCGTTCTCAATTTTAATGTTGTCGCCCACGTTTACCTGCTCGATTTGTTCGTTCCACAGCGTTAATTTTATGCTACCGGTTTCGTCTGCTAGGACGGCGTCAACTATCCGATAAGATTCATCTTTAAATCGGGATTTGACTTCTCGCGGGTCACCTTTTTCGACGATTTTACCTTCTACGTCAACCCGTTTCATTCCATCGACTAAGTCTTTTATATCAACCAATTTACTTCACTTCTAGCTATTCGCTTAACGCTTTTTCTTCTTTGTATGATATAAATCTTGCTCAATCATTAACGAATACAAAAAGAAGAGAAGAAAGGGGCGTTTAGACAACGCCTAGGATAAACCACAGAACCAAAAGCGTTATGCCTACGCTCATAGCAGAAATGAGGAAGCACTTTATGGTGGATAGGTCTTGGTTAAGCCCTTTGGAGTCATTGACTACTATGGGGGTTTGTGTTGGTTCTGTTGGTTGGATAATTACAGGTTGTGCTTTGATTGCTTTGATAACAAAAGCACCCAGTGCTATCAGCCAAACATAGGATGCAACAAACATGACAGTTATAATGCCGCGAAATACTCCAAGGGATGCATCTATGGCGGCGATGCTTGCTTGTGACTGTGGCAGAAGTGCGGAGACGGCATTTGCTGGATAGTACAATGCGCCAAGAGGATCAAAGAGAGTGCCAAATGATACATCAAAAGGATAGTAGACGGTTGGCATAGTTGCTGTTGCAATTACACCTATGGCCGCTCGTATTACCATAACCATCATAGCAAACCCCAGTCCAATAAAGAGGGGTTTCCAAAGAACAGAACTTTTTAGGGCTCGACAGAACAGATAGATAAGTCCGCTTAGAAGCAACCAAGTGAAGAGAAACTGTAGCGAATACACTTGGAGGAACTGGACAAGTAAACCAACGCTGTTGTACTCCAGCGGCGTTAGGTATAACCCGCGGAAGAATAATGCACCTATACGGACGGTTATGTTTTGGCTGTCGGGATAGTCTAGTTGAAGGGACAAAGAGGTTATGTTGCCCCACAGGGGATTACCGGTTTCGCTCCAGCCTTTTGCGTTGGGTCCTACGGGGATAGTTAAATTACCCCATTGATTAACAGCTGAAGCAGCCGCTAAATCGTTGGTCAGATCATAAGTGTAGTAATTGCCATCGGAAAGTGAGTAGAGAGTTAGGGTGGCGTTTTTGGGAACAGATATGGGTTGAACTAGTTTTATGTTTAAGGTGAGATTTTGGAAACCGTTTTCACTACAATCTACATTATCGGTGTCAACAAGTGCTGCAGAGAGGGTATTGGTATTTGCAGCATCCATCTGGAGACTAAAGTTTCCAAAAAGTGGATAGTATGCCAAAGGATCAGTTGGGGGACGCAACAGATTAGCTATGAAAACGGTATTGTTGTAGTAATCAACAAAGTTGTTGGTTAAATTCACATTTGGAGCCGCCGCCCAGCTGGTGGCGTTGGTAAATGTTTGGATTAAACCGCTAACAGGCTGGGTCTGTTCCAACTTAATTTTGCTAAATTGACCAAAAGCATAACCAACTTGCAGACCTACAAAGAGAAGAAATATGATAATTGCACCAAGATATTTTGGGTTTGCGACAACACGCTTGAATACTTTGCGTGGTGCATAAAGGACTTCTACGATATCATTGAGAATCAAGCTTTCGTTTCCTCACTATCTCAAAACAACAGGGCATTATTAAGTGTTATTCACATCACCCAAAACCAACACAACAACTATAAACCCAAAAAGAACACAAAACAGGCAACTAAAATAGAACCAAGAACTACCAGTTACAGTACAAATAAGACAAGTGCAAAACACTAAACATCCGACACTAACTAAGGATTATTATAATTGGTGGTTAAGATTTTTTGAGACTGGCTTCGAGTTCTTTTCTTGTCAGAGAACCGAGTTTTATAGGTGCATCAGATAGCCAAGGGATGTATTCCCATTTCCAGAGGCGATTGTTTGTATCATGCTCAGCCATTGCATGATTGGATGTATTGACAAACACCACGGGATGAGTGTGGCTCATAAAGTAGTATTTTATGGGATGTTTAGGGGGAGGGGGAGGCGCTTTGTCTCCGTGGATGGAATCAGCGTTAATTTGGTTGTTAGCGCTATAGATGCCCTCGAAAATGAAGGCATTATCTGAGGGTTTTTTGGCTATATTGATTTTAAAGGATTCTAGATCCATTGTTCTGCCGTATAGGAAACGGCGGATGCACTCATAGAGGGAGTTCAAGATGCCGTGTTGGCGGAGACGTTCATTTTCAAAGAGAAGAGAGACCTCCAGATTGTAGGAACCATCGGGGTTTGGAGGTTCTTTGGCGCAGTGAACTTCGCGTACAAAGTTCTTTAAGGCATCAATGCTGGGTTGATATATAATGGGGATCAACTCAGTTGAGGAAGGCTCAACATGTGCCTTGATGATATTGTCGGGAGTTATGGATGGATGGGTTAATTCATGGACTATATTCTGGTATAGTTGATAGATGGTAGAGGTGGTGATATCTTGGTCTTTTTGGGCCCATTCCCAGATCCAGTGTTTATCGTCGAGTTGTAAAACCCAGCGTTCTTTGGGGCGGGTTCTTTTTTTGGGATGATTCTTTCGGGCGGTATAGGTATCTGTTTGGGGTTTTTGGGGTATTGTGGAGATTTCAAAGCCCAGCATATAGCGGAGTACTACGTCTTTTTGCATGTAGTGGCTGTATTTGGTTTGGTTGCTTCGAACCACAATTAGGCATTGATTTTTGAGGGTTCTTGCAATGCTTATGGTGCAGTTGTCTGAGTCCCAGAGTTCTTCGTTGCCGGTCCAAGAAAATTTGCCGAATATCCCAATTTTCCACCGTTGTTCTTTAACGGTAAACCAGACAGCACCCAAAGCATTACCCCAATCGTTAACCAGCTCTTTATTGTTAAGGGTTAATAAATTCTTGCTATATAACAACTAAAGAAACATTTGGATAGTGATTTGAAGTGGACTCGGTAGCGGAAAAAGCACTCACAGACCTCCAGCTTATATTTCCCCGCCTTTAGCCTCAGCGTACCTCGATATCCTCATTGTCCAAACTCTATAGGAAAGAGACCACCTTATTTGGGTTTAGTTTACAAATTGTCTTTGAATTGTTTTTTTATCAAACTTGTTTGTGTTACAGAAGGTTCATATCGTATTGGTTCTAATTTTTGGGTTATGAGGACAAGGCATGAGCCGGGTTTGGATAATCTGCAAAAAAATTTTTAGCTTAACTCTGGTTTTTAACGCCCTTTTGACCATAGCTTGTGCAGTGAGTATTCTCTCAAGTGTTTACTGGATTTATCCAGGTTGGAAACCCTTTAGTCCCTATCTTGTGGATGGGAATGTGTTTTGGGTTGTTATCGTTGCAGCGGCTCTAAATGTTTTTCCAAGTGCGCTTTTGGGGCGAAAATTACATACGGGCAGGTTTTTGTTCCACCACTATGTGTATGGTTTTCTTGTCTTAGCAGTTGGTGCTATTTATGTTACGTTTTTTACGCCTGTTTCGGTGGGTACGATTTTTTTAGTTAACAATACCGCGGCCTCGGTGAATGCGGGTCGGTTTCTGTTACTGGGTGGATTAACGTTATTGCTTGATGATTTGCCCGATGTTTCCAAACATGTAGAGACAGCGCTTAATCATATAAAAGCGGGGGCGTTTCGTATTAGAAAACTAATCATGGCCGCCCAAATCGGAACGGGTATTGTCGCGTTGTATTTGTTTGTTGCAGTCTGCGCCGCCATGATTCAGGTGCCAGAATGGGTAACCGTAGCCAACTTTATCCTAATCCTCACTACTCTTATCACAACATTAAGTTCATTTATTTTTGTGAAAAGAAAAGCGTGGAATAATATTATGACAAAACAAGAAAATATGCATTGACCGCTTTAGGGGTAGGGTAAGGGTTATGGGGGGATAACGCCCATGCGGCTACATTCTTCTTTTAGGCTGTCGCGAATCTGTTTGAGGCTTATGCGTTTTTGTGCGTATTCGTCGCCATCAATTTTATCTGTACGTAAATCACTGTCAAGCTGAGACATTTGTGTGTTAATTTCCATTATGCGGGCTTTAATCTGCTCCACATAAGAAACCGCCGCTTTTTCTTGTCCGATAACCTCAGAGGGTGCAAGAGCTGTTTTTATGATCCCGTCTTCGATGCGCAGGATTCGATTAGAGACACGAGCGACACTTGGGTCGTGGGTAACCATGACAATTGTTTTGCCTAGTTCTTGGTTAATCTTGACTAGATGTTCGGCGATGATGCGAGCATTGGCGGTGTCTAATTCACCGGTAGGTTCATCGGCTAAAAGAACGGGTGCATCGTTTGCTAGTGCGGAGGCTATAGCAATTCTTTGCTGCTCACCACCACTGAGATCTTCAGGTTTGTGGTCGGCGCGGGCGTCTAAACCGACGATATTTAAGAGTTCATGGACACGTTTTTTACGTTTATCACGTTTGACACCTGAGGCTACCATGGAGAATTCAATGTTTTCCTGTGCGGTCAGAGTGGGGATTAGGTTGAGGTTTTGGAAGATGTGCCCGACCATTTTTCTGCGGAAATCAACAAGCTGCCGTACAGAGAGGTTGGTAACTGTTTTGTCACCTACAGTAACAGTGCCAGCAGTGGCCTTGTCAAGTCCGCCTATGATATTTAAGAGGGTAGATTTACCGCTACCGCTGGGACCGATAATAGAAACTAGCTCGCCAGATGATATTTCAAGGTTTAAACCTCTCAGAGCTTGGACTTCGATATGGCCAGTGTGGTGAATCTTTACTAAATCTCTTACTTTTATGTTTAATCCGCTCATCTTGTTCTAACCATCTTTTCTAGTTTAGTAACATATTGACTAGTCATAATCAGAATTGCACCGATTGTGGAGGCATATATGAGAGCAACGTAGGTACCTATGGCGGCTAATGCGTTAGGCGGGAAAACTAGGCGCGGTAATACGAGGCTATAGGTGGCGGTGAGACCAGTATTTGCAGTTATATTTCCATATGCAATGATTACGCCAACTACGGCACCCAAGATCACTGCAAAGGTTATGATTGCCAGAGTCTCTGTGAGAAACATCCATACAAGTTGCCTATATGATAAGCCACGCACACTCATCAAAGTGGCTTCGCGATTTCGTTCTTTTAAGCTAACTATAGCAACCAAAGCTGTGCCAACCGAAGCAGAGAGCACCGCAAATATAAGACCAAAGTTTTGCATATCTAGAATTTGGCGATCATTGTAGGTACTAATGCTCTCCTTGTTGATGGAACGTTGCCATTGCTCATCAAATGAGATGACACCATACACATCTATTTCTAGGTCACGAATTTGGTTTGCAGCTTTGGTACCATTGGCACCGGACTTTAGATTGATTCGAATATCAGCACCCCAGGTTTCTAACATGTAGATGTCGCTACCTGCGGTCATGTTAAACAGACCACGCGGTACATATGAATGGAAACCGGAGTAGATACTTGATTGATAACCCCCGTCATAGTAACCTATAGGAGTAACACTATCTTGGGTGTCATGTCCAAAGAACCCAACAATTCTTAGTCGCCTTGCACATGAGGAGAAATCTACGGTTATCTCATCGTTTATTTTAAGACCGAGTTGTTTGGCAAGTCCCCGATCAAGGATGATGGTGTTATTGTCTGATTTTAAGTCCTTAAACATTTGATTTATGTTGGCACCGCTAAACCAGTCATCTTCATAATAAGCAGAGGCACGCCACTCATCGGGGTCTATGGTTCTTACAAGCATAGAAGAAGTGGATCGGTCACCTATTGCACGCGCGTAGAGAAAGCGATCTATGCTGGCATTGCGAATACCAGGTACATTTTGGGTAATATTGTAGAGGATTTCTTGGCTTCTAGAAACATTAGCCACACCCACAGTTATATCAGCACCAGCGTTATAGCGGACGTTTCGCACAAGAAAGTCTTCTTGACTAGCTACTTGACCGGTAACTTGAACACAAAGGCCAATTATCAGAGCAATCAAAAAGGCTATAGATGCCAACCGTGCAGGGCTACGTCTAACGTTTTTTGCTGCTAAAGCACCCAACTCACCCATAACTGAGGAGATCTTTGATGCGGCTACTTGGAACTTTGTTGAGTCACGAATTAGAAGTTTTGTGAATCCCCAGAAAAATAACAACGGACCGATAATGGTCATAAGCGAATCAAACACCATTATAGGGGTTGCAAAAAATGAAAAGAAAATGTTTCCCTGAGTATAGCTATATTGGTTAAGTATATTTGGAATATTTACACCTAAGAGAAATACAACAATTTTGTAACCGCCCAAGATGATGGCGATTATAGGAAAGATTTTGCGGGCTGGCTTATCGGGAGGAGCATAATTGCGCAGTGCATCAACTGCAGCTATCCTTGAGGCTTTACGGGCTGATAAAAACACTGCCGCAACTGCTAAGATAACTGAAAAAACAATGGTTGTTATCATGACTGTTGGGCTTAACATCCCTGAACTGAAAAGAGTGTTTACATTAATTGCGCCAAGATAATATTGGTTTAAAATTAAACCGCCAACAATACCCAATAATCCACCAATTACGCCTATCACTAATGCTTCTGTTAAAAACATCCGCTGAATTTGTCCGCTTGAGAGACCCTTAGTTGAGAGCAGCCCAATTTCTCGCCGGCGGATGTTGAAGGAAACATCAGAAACAGTATAACCCAAATACCAAGCAACAAAGAAAATAGGAATAGAAACCATGATAAAACCATAGAACATGCTTTGGGAATTATAGTTGTATCCCGAAAGGGCATCGCCTAGCATGTTGTTGACCCAGCCATAGGAAAGATAGTTACCAAGAACACGGTTTTGGATGAGATTTCGCATCTGTTCAAGTTTATTTACTGATTCTTGGATGTTGTAGGGGCTGATGATACTTGGGCGATCTACATCGATGAGAAATGTCGTATCAACAGTGCTACTATCCAAAGCGGAGTCCCACAACTTCATAAGCGTGCTCTCCCAGCCAATAATCAGTAAATCTGATCGATAACTGTTATAATCATCAAATGGACGATAGAATTCGCCGGTACAATAAACATAGCCATTATCAGTTATTTCAACAAATCCAGCTACAGTCAAATTGACAGCAAAGAATGAAGAGTTGTAGTATTTTGGCTGATCAAACTTCATATTAACAGTAAGTGTATCACCGATGGATACCTTGTCTGCAAGCTGGCTACCAGCGATGATGTAGGTATAGTTTTCAGGTATACCATCACTGGGTTTGTTTAACCATTCATCATAAATCCGTGAGGTATTAGGAAAACTTACTAGCTGCACATAAGCATAATAGGTATAATTATGATCTGGAAACTCTAAACTTTGATAAAAACGCGCGACCGTGTCAACCGACGTAATACCCTCAATATCAGTTAGATCTTTTACTGCCAATGGTACGTTTGTTTGATTAAGAGGAGCCTGAAACGACATATCAACCTTAATGGTGCTGAGTTGTTTGTCAAGCGACTCATCAACTGCTATGTCAGATTTTACCCATATACCAGCAAAAAACGTTGCAGCCAAAGTTATACCGATTAAGAGTGCTGCGAAAATTTTCCAGTTGCGAAACACATGCTTAATTGGATACATTAGCGGCATCGCAATTCACCTCCTATCCTATTGTACATACGGATATTAAGTTTGCGCATATAACCCTCAAGCACTCAACTAAACACCATCACGCCAAAATTTTAGACGTGAATATGGCTCTTTTTTAAGCAACAAACTGAATCAAAAAAGTGAAAGTTAGTCAGGCAGAAAGCATTAAATCAACGCGGCACCTCACCTTAGCCATGAGTGCTTTTCTGGGTTACTTAAATGAGAAGAACCTGAGTCTTTTCACTGATTATTATGAGCTTACCATGTGTGCGGCTTATTTTGATAATCAAAATTTTGAGCCGGCAACGTTTGATCTTTTTATTCGTCGGCTTCCTCAAAATAGGAGTTATTTTCTTTTTGCGGGTCTAGAAGAAGCTCTAAATTATCTGCAAAACATCAAATTTACTGAAGAGCAACTGTGTTATTTAGAAAAGCAGGGGTTTCAGGCAGGTTTTTTAGACTATCTTAGGAATTTTAGGTTTAGAGGGGAGGTTTGGGCGGTTCCTGAGGGGACGGTTGCTTTTCCTAATGAGCCACTTTTGCGTATAACTGCACCTATTATTGAGGCTCAGCTTGTTGAGACTTTTTTGTTGAATTCTATTAATCTGCAGACAATGATTGCTACCAAGGCTAGTCGAGTTGTGGAGGCGGCTCAGGGTAGAGCCGTTATTGAATTTGGCCTGCGAAGAGAGCCGGGTGTTGATGCGGGGATGAAAGTAGCACGCTCTAGCTACATTGCTGGTTGTCGGGGAACTAGCAATGTTTTGGCAGGTATGGTTTATGGTATTCCTGTGTTTGGTACCATGGCACATAGTTTTATCATGTCTTATCCCAGAGAAATTGATGCTTTTCGGGCTTTTTTGAAAACTTTTCCCAATAAAACAACTCTGCTTATCGATACCTATGATGATATAGCAGGGGCAGAAAAGGCAGCTGTGGTTGCTAAAGAGTTAGCTGTAAAGGGGATTTGTTTAGGTGGAGTACGGATAGATAGCGGCGATTTGGTGGAATCAAGCCGAAAAATCCGGGGGATATTGGATACTCAGGGGTTGCAGTACGTCAAAGTTTTTGCCAGTGGGGATCTTGATGAATACAAAATCACAGAGTTACTTGATAAGTCTGCACCGATTGATTCGTTTGGTGTGGGTACTAAAATGGGAACTAGCGCGGATCGGCCCTATCTTGATGTTATCTATAAACTCTGTGAAACACAAAACGCCGATAAGAGTTTCTCCCCTATTATGAAACTTAGTAAAGATAAAAATACTCTGCCGGGACGCAAACAGGTTTATCGCTTTCGAAATGATGATGGGACTTTCAAAAAAGATGTAATTACCCTTGCAGATGAGCCCTCAGAGGGAGAAGCGATGCTTGTTAAAGTTATGGATAAGGGAAAATTAATGTCTAGTTTGCCATCGCTTGAGGAGATTCGGGGGTTTGCAGCCAAAAACATAGCCCAACTACCGCAGAAATACAAAACAGTGATTAATGCTCCGCTCTATCCGGTTGAGTTGAGTGAAAAGTTACAAAAATTAGTCAAAGTGCTAAAACAGCAAATAGCAGAAAAAGAGCACCTATAGCAATTAACAGGTTATTCTATAGAAATCAGTGGATGGCGGGTTTCTTTGCATATTTTTGGGTAGGCGATATTTTGTTTAGGTTTTTGGGGGTTAGTCAACTGGGTTGAATATGGCAAACACTTAATATTCTTCTTAGACGAACTTTAGGCAATTAAGAGGAAGAGTTCATGATGCAAAACCGTCCAGCTATTGTTGCTGTCGGCAGAACCAAGTTTGGAGAGCACTATGGCAAAGAGCCTGAGAAGCTCATTGAGGAAGCTTGGCTTGCCGCATCTATGGATTGTAACATAGAACGTAAAGATCTTGAAGCATGTTACATGTCTGATTGCTTTTTACCCATAACCAACAAATTAGGGCTCCAAGAGGGCTTTCTCTCCGAGCTCACAGAGCTACATGTACCTATGGAGGGTACGCGTAGTTTTAGTGCGGCATTGTCGGCGGCCTGTCATGCAATTCAAGCAGGCGTCTACAACACGGTGCTTGTTGGGGGTATTGAAAAGATGTCTGATCGCTGGGATAAAATCCGTGATGACCTTATGTTGCTTGATGATCCTTGGAGCTACTTTGCAGGTGGAACCCCTGAATCCAATCATGAATTGATGCTCCGTGCCTATATCAAAAAACATGGTCTAACAAGCAAAGATCAAGAACAATTAGAAGTTGCCCTAGCCCAAGTAGCAGTTAAAAATCATGCCAATGGCGCCAAAAACAAGTATGCCCAGTTTCAGCGCAAAATAACCATCGATCAGGTGCTAAGTGCGCGCAAGGCAGCACGCAAACCCTTGGGGCTCTATGATTTTGCACCCATCTCAGATGGCGCCACAGCGCTTATTCTTACAAACGAAACAATGGCCAAAAAGATAACCGATCATCCCGTGTTTGTTTTATCAGTGGGAGCAGCAACAGATTATCTCAACTATCCCGCCCGAGAGGATCTGACTCATTTTGTTGCTGCCGAGTTGGCAGTAAAACAGGCCTGTCAAACCGCCAAACTCTCAGTAGCAGATTTACAGTTAATTGAGGTCAACGACCAATCCACCGTTATGGAGATGATAAGCCTCGAAGATTTAGGGTTTGCCGATGCTGGTTCTGCATGGAAAAACCTCTATGAGAGTAGCCAAACAGGTCAGCTCAGCTATGAGTTTAACGGCAAACCAGTCTATGTGAACACCAATGGCGGACTAAAAGCAGATGGAAACCCGCTTGGCGCAACGGGTGGAGCACAGTTCTTTGAGCTTTATCGCCAACTCCGAGGCGAAGCAGGCGAAAGACAAATCGATATACCAAACGGCCTGCGGCACGCCGCGACCTTAGAGTTTGAGGGGTTTGGAACTAAGGCATATATGACAATTTTAGGAGAGAAAACACAATGACAAGCGAACCCATAGAGAGACGTGTATCATATCTAGGCGATAGGCTAAGAGCCTGTCGGTGTCAGTGTTGTGGTAAGGAATACTTTGAAGTCCGCGATTACTGCAGCAACTGTGGCCGTAAAAGCTACAACAAACTAGACAATATTGATCTCTTCTACGATAAAGGCACCCTAGAACTCTGCACCTACGTAAACGAACCCACCAACAAATTCACCAAACTCTCCAGCTATATCTATGGCATTGTGTCCTTTCACGGCGGCAAAATCCGCGTTCCAGCCCGACTAACCGATCAACTAATAGCCGATAACAAAACCATAGACCTCTCAAGCCTAGAGGGCCGAGAAGTCACCCCGCGTTTTCGCAGACGCTACTCTGTTGGCAAAGGCGATATTGTACCCACCATCTCTTTAGCATTTACCCTAGCTGATGAGTACTATCCTCACCAAGAATACAAAATAAGCCAACCCAAAAAAGACTACGATCTGCCAGGAATTGTGGGCTATGGAATGTATTCATCACGCTTTCGCATAAAAGAAGAAGGCATCGAACGCGCAGTGCCCTTCTTTGATGAAGACTCAGTTACCGCCGCAGTTGAGGCCGGCAAACTAGCCCTTATCCACTCAAGTCTAGATAGCGCACTGATTGGAAAAGTCTATGCAGGCTCAGAATCAAATCCGTATGCAGTCAAACCAATTGCCGCCAAAGTCGCACAAGTACTCAAACTAGGCAAAGAAGACGGAGACATACAAGCAGTAGACGCAGTAGATACAGAGTTTGCCTGCAAAGCCGCCTCAAGCATGTTCAAAGACGCCTGTGCACTGGTCAGCTACCCCAAATCAAACATTGATTATGCCATGGTTATTGGCACAGACAACAGCCAAGCCGCACCACGCGGATGGCCCGGAGGAGAACTTGACGCATTTGTCGGCTATGGCGGCGCCGCATTCATATTTGGCAGAAAAGACGTCATCGCCGAAGTCGAAGCCTGGTATAGCTGCACCTCAGACACACCAGACTTTTGGCGCAGAGACGGCGAACCCTACCCCATGCACGGCGGCAGATTCACAGGCGACCCCGCATATCACAAACACGTCCGCAACGCAGCCTCCAAACTCATGGAACAATGCAACCTCAAAGCCGCTGATCTTAACTACTTTGTACCCCACCAACCCAACCCCAGCTTCCCCGTACGCATCGCCAAAGAACTAGGCTTCAAAGAAGAACAATTCATGCCCGCCATCCAAATGACCAAATTCGGCAACACCTACAGCGGTGCCTCACTGGT
>JAIRQQ010000135.1 GCA_031256395.1 Nitrososphaerota archaeon | reverse complement strand
TCAGTTCCGGATTTGCCCATCGCAATCCCAATATCAGCCGCCTTCAACGCCGGGGCGTCATTTACGCCATCGCCTGTCATGGCCACAACCTCACCGTTTGCCTGCCAAGCCTTAACAATGCGGATTTTGTGCTCAGGGGTTACTCGGGCATAGACGGAATAGTTTCTAACGGTGTCATTTAATTCGTCGTCAGACATTTTTGCAAGTTGGGTGCCAGTCATGATCTGGTTGCCTTCTTGGAGAATGCCCAAGTTTGTGGCAATCGCACCCGCCGTTGTAGCATGGTCACCTGTAATCATCACCGTACGAATTCCAGCGGCTTTGGCCTTTGCTATAGCAACGGCAACTTCGGGTCGCGGGGGATCAATCAGGCCGATAAGGCCGATTAGATTGGTGTTTTGTTCTATTTCTTCTATGTGTGCATGGTCAGGTAATTGGTCAATTTTTTTATAAGCTAAACCGATGAC
Organism: Nitrososphaerota archaeon; assembly: GCA_031256395.1. Lineage (GTDB taxonomy): Archaea > Thermoproteota > Bathyarchaeia > Bathyarchaeales > Bathycorpusculaceae > Bathycorpusculum. The sequence continues at coordinate 2,488 of JAIRQQ010000135.1, read as the reverse complement.
GCGTAAGGCGTGTTCAGCAAATCTATCATGCACCATTCGTGCGGCTTTCAAATTATCTGCCGATTCTGCGGAGAGTGGCAGGTAGTCAAGGGCGCCTTTGGTTAGTACAAGATACCCGCCCGTTTTGATCTTGAAAACGACTGTCATGCGTTTGCGATCAGAGGAGAAGGGAATTTCGATGTCTCTTTGATAGGTTTCCTCATCTATACTGTAGCCTTTTTCGTCTAAAAGTCTCATTATGCCAACATCGGTGGCGTTTCCCATGTATTCCTTGATTCCGTTTTCGTCGGTTTCATAGGCGGCATTATTTGCCATAGATAGATATTGGAGAAATTGAGTTTGCTCTTCGGAGAAGATTGCGTCATCTGCGAAGGGTTCGCCGCCGCAAATCCAGAGTTGTTTAACTGCCATGCGGTTTTGGGTAAGGGTTCCGGTTTTATCTGAGCAAATAACTGAGGTGTTGCCTAGGGTTTCTACGGCGGGGAGTTTTCGGATTAAAGCGTGTTTTTTAACCATTTTCTGAACGCCGTTTGTCAGTGTCAGTGTAACAATCAAGGCTAGCATTTCTGGAACTGCCGCTACTGCTAAGGAGATGGCAACTAGGAGCATGGTGGGTAGATCAGTGCCGCTTAGCAGACCTATTGCCATTAAGAAAAACGCCGAGATGATGGCGATCCAGCAAATAGATTTGTTTAGTTGGTCTAGGCGTATTTGCAGTGGAGTTTTCATGCGTTTGCTACCGCTTAGAAAACCAGCGATTTTGCCCATCTGGGTCTTCATACCCGTAGTGGTAATTACGGCGGTGCCGCGGCCTGCGGTGATCACACAGCCTGTGAAGACCATGTTGTGTTGGTCGCCTAATGCGGCATTGCTTTGGGGTATGGCTGTGGCATCTTTTTCTGCGGGTTCGCTCTCACCGGTTAGGGCGGATTCGTCAGAGAACAACGCGGTGGATTCAATTAATCTAGCATCTGCAGGAACAACGTTACCGGTTTCTAAAATGACAATGTCGCCGGGTACCAATTCGGTAGCGTCAATGCTTTTTCTAACTCCTTGGCGTATAACAACACAGTAGGGTGCACTTAGTTTTTCTAGGGCTTCTAGGGCTTTCTCAGCTTTACCCTCATTAGTAATGGCCAAAATTAGATTTAAAATCACAACTGATAAGATAACAATGGGTTCAACAAACCCCGAGTCCTCAAAGATAGCCATCGCAAAGGAGAGTACCACCGCAATTAACAAAACGATGATGGCGACATCTTTTAGTTGATTGAGAATTTTTTGAAGCAACCCTGATTTTTTGGGTGGTTGCAGTAAATTTTTACCATCGATCTCTTGGCGCTTTCGAACTTGTTCATCAGATAAACCACGATCAGGAGACACCTCTAACTTTTCCAACACGGACTGAACGTCCAATTCGTACCAGTGGGTGTGGTCCTGATTTCTCTCCTCTATGGTTATCTCCACCTTCGACCCCGCTCATAGGTCGCTTGCTACATCCATAAATGAAATCTGCTTCAATAGACTGTTCTAGCGTATGTATTTAGCTTTTTGACTGGCAGCTGTGCGATTTTCCGTCATTTAACCCTGAGATTGCGTTATTATCCATAAGGGTAAGCTGTTATCTTTGGGTAAATGACCCGCAAATACGGTTGTATAGGGTTATTTTATGACAAGTGATGGCTTGGAGCAGGTACCAAAACAAAAATAATAGTTTCTCTGTAGCGGCAGAAAACTCGACAAGGTGTGTGGCTGGTTGTTCTGTGCTTTTGATGGTAATGGATTTATCTTGCGTAGAGCAAGAGCCTTTAATGGTTCAAATATTAAAAGCCCAACTCGAAGACCTATATCCCATATTGCAGCTTCAATACCTTGCTTATCAAAGTGAAGCCCTGCTCCATAACAACTTTACAATACACCCCCTAACACAAACCCTTGACGAACTCATCGAAGAATACCACAAAGGCATCATACTAAAAGCAGTCCAGAACAACGAAATTATCGGCTCTATTCGCGCATACGCAGACAACACAACCACCTATATCGGAAAACTAATGGTACACCCAACCCATCAAGGCAAAGGCTTAGGAAAACGCCTCTTAACAGAAATTGAAAACCTACTCCAACGCAAACGATACGAACTCTTCACCAGCTACAAAAGCAAACGCAACCTACACATATACAAAACATCCGGATACACCCAATTCCGAGAAGAAATAAACCTAGGCATAAAATTCCTCTACCTCGAAAAACAAACCATGTGAGCAGTACAAACATACGTGGAGCTTTCCCTAATATGATCGGTACTTGGTGTACTATAGCTGATAATTTGGTGTTAGTTGACTTGTGTATCGGTGTTGTTTTTTTGTTATTCAGACTGCGTAAATTGTGCAGTGTGAAATGACACACCATATTGTGGTTTGCAGCATGTATAAATGCCCGACACACTAAAGTGACAGAAGAGGTCGCCATATGCGCTACAAACAGG
>JAIRQQ010000059.1 GCA_031256395.1 Nitrososphaerota archaeon | reverse complement strand
CATTGAGCTCAGAACGCAGATGCAGCAGTGTGGGTTTAGTGAAGCAAAAATTGAGGAGAATCTCTCGGCTGAAATTTTGGACAGCTGTTTGATTGAAGCCCTACAGCATCAGCAACAAGATAAAGTTTGTGAGCTTGATGTTTCGGGGCAGACCACAGAGGCTATTGTGGAGGATATGTTAGAGGTTTTAAATCACACCAAAAAATGCTGCAGTGGATTTGTTGATTGGTTAGGTATGCTTGAACGTGAGGGTTTAACTGATAAGTATCTAAAACTTTAGCGGAAACTGCTGATTTTCTGTTTGGTGAGCAGACTGATTTTGCGGCGATTACTATAGGATTTGGCATGATCACTAAATTTTTCTCCGATCATGATGGGTGCACCAAGCTCCACATCCTCAGAGGCAGTATCTAGGTTTATGATGACATTAACGCCGATTGTTCGATTCCAATCTCGGATCCATACGCCTTGTTCTAAGCGGCCTTTTTGTACCACGAGATCAAAGTGACGTAGAACGCCGCTGTTGCCTTCCAGTGCAACGTTTTCGCTGTTAATTTTGTAGCCCTCTTTTTTAAAGTATCCAATCGCCATATCAATCAGAGGTGATCGCTGCTTGGCTTGTTCTTCTGCACTCATGCTAATCCCTAATCCCGCTACCAACACTTAACTATCTTGCGATGGAAAAGCCTTTCGGTAAGGTTCCAAAGACCACACATCTCCAAAAGAGATAAAAAATATCCCAAACAACACCCGCCACCCACCTAGATACAGCAAAAAAGAAAGCATATCAAAAAGGAGAAGGATGTCCAAAAAGACACCCATTAGCTAAAAAGGTAATTTTTAGCTACAATAGTTAGTGCCCTTGGTTAGTTTTTGCGTGGGTGGTCGCCATAGAGTTCTATAAGCAATCGATCGGCAAACACGTTGTAGCGATAAAACGTCTCGGTTGCTTTTTGTTTAGTAATGAATTCTTGTTTAATCTCATTGCTTGAATAGGCATACCTATAATTTGGAAATATGTCTTGCCAATGTTTGGATAGTGCTGGTACGATTTTTGATTCAGTGCTCAATTTGGAAATGTCGATTAAAAAGGCATTTGTCAATTTTGAGGAGATAACAGCCCATTCGGTTTGGTTGACAGCACCCTGATTGCGGCATCCGCGCAGATAGTTAAGGATTTCTCGCCCAGCTTCTTCGGCAAAAACCTGCGTATTGCTTCGGCTATAGGTGCCCACACTAGGTTTTTTTCCGGGGACTTGATACTGCATTGAAAAGGATAGATGAGTCAAATCTGGCACGTGTGCAATTATCATATGTCCTATAGAAGGAATTACCCCTGGTGCGATGCGTGTTAATGTCTCTAGCCATTTGCTAATAAGGGTTGCATATTTTTTGGTCTCATCTTCTTTGGTTATGTTATTGGTTACCTTAACAAGGCTTACCTTGTTTTCTGCTCCATTATATCCGGTAAACAATTGATGAGCATAGGTATCTGCAAATGTATGTAACAACATTCCGATATGCATAAGACAAAACTCGCGATCGTTTTTGCTGGCAGATAGAAAGTCTTTTCGAGCGGCGAGAAGCATTTGGGAAATGTAGGAGCCATCATCATTTCTACATGGATAAGTGCGCAGGTCGCCATTTTTTACACATGAGGAATCGCGGGGGATAAAGTGAAAGGGTGCTACGGTAAATTTTTGAGAACGTTGGCGTACAAGGGTTGTGTAATCGACAATATCTGAAAACCCAGTAGTTGCCGGATTAAAGTTTAAAGGATTATACCACTCATCAACAAACAGATCTAGTTGGGGTGTTTTTGCATAGTCAGGTATGTTGGAGAGCCGTCGGTAGAAGTACCAATTATAGTCGTCAACGAATTGGGAATATTTAGCAATGATCTGAGCATCCGGTTCATTAAATCCGGCAAAAGATGCCAGAGTTTTGACTGCAAAATAATGAAACGCAATATCCACAGATTATACACTCCATTGACTGACGCAATTCATAGCAAGAACTGCTGAAAAAGTCAATTTATTAACTGTGGGATCAAAATTTTCGGTTAGAGAACTATACCTAGTTTTAGTTACATTCATTCAAGCATCACCTGTCTTTAACTAAAACAATTAAGACAACACTAATAATAAACACTCAGTATATAGAAGATAGAATAACCCACAAAAATATCCAACCATAAAATTACCCTACACAAAATACGCACATAAAAACCCAAATCAACCACAACCAAACCAATAAAACAAAATCAATATGGAGATCAGTTTTGGCCAATAAAAATGGATATTATACTGAGAGATGTTTGGTGAGTAGACAAACTCTTGGAAGCAAAACAAATGGCGCCAACCCTCATCATGAAATGTACTAAATGCGGCGGTTACATGCTAAGCACTAAAGCGCAAAAAACAAAACTATGTCCCTACTGCAACACAAAAGTAAATCTTGAGCGCGCTCAGCGGATTGCCGCCGCAGACAGCGCATCAGAGGCCTCAGAAATGTTGCGTAAACTCAAAAGTGAACGAGGCTTTGACCACAAAAACAGCCCTAACTAACGCACTTGGCGCAATAGCTCGCAGGTTTTACACAAATTCAATGTCGAAGGTTCACCGCACTCCACACAGGTTTTAAAGTCAGCTTTTTTTAGAGTTTCTTCGAGCGCTGGCTGTAGCTTTTCTAGGGCGCGAAATACAGTGAATTTGGTTCCGGTGTGTTTTTCTTCCATGTGGTTGAGCATACCGCGAACATCGTTGCGCAGGGCTTGGGAGGCGTATGGGCAGGGGGTGTCTTGGAAGGGTATTTTTTTGGCGTATACGTAGAGGGCGCTTTCTTTTTCGGGGATTTCGCAGAAGGGTTTAATTTTTTGTACAAACAAGGGGTGAACTTTGTCGCTGAGGGGTTTTTCTTTGGCGAGTCGGGCAATGTCACCGCGCAGTATGTTCA
>JAIRQQ010000043.1 GCA_031256395.1 Nitrososphaerota archaeon | reverse complement strand
GTTATGGTGGCTTGTTTTTCTGTCTACGTTAGGTTTGAGGGGGTGATTTGGCTCTAAATTGCAGGGTATAGTTAGCGATGTGGCATAGTGGACAGACAGGGATGTTTTGTTCATGTATGTGTTCTTGGCCTGTGGGGTCGGTGACTATGGTTTTTTTATGCCACGCTGTTTCATCAGTAAATTCACTAGCACACTTCTGACAGATGTAAACACGGATAACATTACTCATGGAATTCCACAAATAGATAGCCACCTATAGGCATTAAAACCCTATGGCAAACAAGCCCTACTACGTAAGCTAGCGGGCTGTGAAGAAGTGTTGGTTATTTTGTTGCCTTATGCGTTTGCGGACTCCACACAATTTACAAGTGCTGGGGAGAAAAATATGTGGAAGATAGGACTGCAAGTCCCTATTTTGTATATATCAACATATCAGGCATTACAGACCTTTTCTCATGCGTCGGTACAGGGTCAGTCCGAGAATAAAACCAAACCCCAATGCACCCACCCCAATAGGCCACGTTATAACCCGTAACAAAACCAGCACAGCTATCAAGGGACTAGTAACAGCTACGCCTGCAACAGACCAGATCACCATAGCCTTATGTTCACCATACTTTCTTTCCAATTTTACCATAAAACTCACGTTGAAAAGATCACGAAACCGTATAGGCCCCGAAGTATCAACCGTCTTTGCCGCTTTCGCGACTTCTTCAGGCATAATTCGCTTAAGCTTGGGCATAACAACGATATAAAAGACCAGCGTGGATACACCCATAAGAATAAGACACAAAAGAGCCTGCCCCAGAGCACCAACCAAAAATGCAAAAGCCATAGCACCACAAAACCCACTACCCATATAATATACACTATTTTTGGTTTTCATAGCCTTGTATAGCACAAAGGCGGCTCCAATTATCCAGAGGGCAATCATAAATCCAAACACATTCACATCAGAGATCGGCGCATCTAGATCCATGTATTTTTTTTATCTCCTCGCCATTTTTTAAACGCCCTATTTATAAAAAAGAAAAATGGATTTAAATATTTTAAATACGGTCGGTCTCTCCCGATGGCGCAGGTTCGCGCCATTTGGTGTTACCGGATGCAATGGCGTTTTGTACCGCGTGATAATGGCTGTCACACAGAGGAATTGCTCTATTGTTGGGTACAGTGAGCATGGTATGGGTGCTGACTTCTACGCACATGTCACAGAGTGACTGGTTGGGGGCGTCTAGGTGTTCGAGGTTTTTCCACGGCCAAGCCTTGTTGGTTTTTGCCGCGGGGGATTTGTGGAGGGCTTGGGCGTGTTCTTTGCATAAGCCCACGGTTTTATCGGCTTGGCTTTGATAGGCTTGGTATTGGGCGGGGGTTTTGCATTTGGGGAAGTAGCATTTGAGGTGTTTTTGGGGTTTTTCTTCTCCGAAGCTTAGTAGGGGTATGTGGGGTTGGCCTTGATTGTTTAGGCCCCGTTTTGCCAATGCATAGTTGAGGCTTTCGTCTAGGATGTTGTGTTGGGTGGTGTTTTCTTTTTGGGCGAGGGTTTTTATGGCTTTGGATTTTTGGTTTTCCTCGACTGTTTGGGGGATGTAGACTAGGCGTTCGATTTTGATGGGGTGCAGGGGCGTTTTTTTGAAGGGTCTAGACATGTTCTCATTCACTTACTATATTATACATGGTTTACTGTACTACTTTTTTTATTTTTTATATTTTAAAATAGGAAATTGATAAATTTACTAGAGTGAAATTTTTAGTATAATAAATAGGCTATACTAAACCATCACCTCAACATTTTTCTTGCTTTGAGAAATCCTGGCGGTGTAAGCTTGATGGCGCAAATAGTAGGGGCACCGTACAAACACAGAGGCATCAGAGAATGCGGCGGGCACACAAGCTGTCCGATCAGCTTCTTGACAAAACCGTATGTCGCGCACATGATCTTTGGGTCCCGGCTCAATTGTATGCGGACACAGCCCCGCCTGAGCCTTATGCGCCGCGGCCAGTTTTTCTACGCTAACAAAGCTTGCCTGATTAGCCATCAAGGCGCCTCCGAAGACAACTTTTTCTGCAGCCGAGCGTGGCGGTAGCGGACCTCACTTGGGCTTGGTTTGAGCCGCACCTGACGATTACAGACGTTACATCGGAGCTGACCCTTAGCAGAAACCGTCAACTCTGTTTGGGGGAGGTATTTTTGGCATCGGCTGCAAAACGCCGCCGCGGTACTTTTTTGCCAGTCGCCATAGGGCACTACGACTCAACCTCCACGTTTGGGGATTTGCAGACCAAGATTTCGCTACGTGTCCCGCCGCAGTGCTCACACAAATCACTACCCCGAGGATTACTCAACCCAACATGCCAATAGAGGCACTTACCGGACTGGAGAGCGGTGTTGTGGAGAAAATGACGATGCCGACTCGAACGACACGACACGCTATACCTAAAAACCGGTTTAAGACCACCGTGGCTACTCCCCACTACACCGCCGCCTCCTCTGGTTCGGGGGGAAGCCTAGACCGCTTGATGCTTAGCAGGCATAAAACCGCCCTGCAAAGCAGCATCAATAGACCCAAAGCAAAAAAGAGGGCGAGAATCAATTTTGTGAACTCCTATTTTGTTGGGTGAGCCGACGGCAAATACTAACCTCACCCTCATAGGTGTTTAGCCAGCACCAATAGTCCACTTTTTGGTCGTCTTTAGTTCCGCTGATAACCTGTCCTTTTTTGCCAGCCGACATCCCATCTTGCAGTATCCGCTTCCATGCCGCATAGACATCGTTGGGCGCATTTTCTTTCTCAAGCGCTTTCTCATAGGGGCCTTTTTGACCTTCACAGCTCATCCAGCTGATGCCGTCTAAAATGTGGCGTTCGGTGAGGGGTTCTTTTTTGGGGCATTTTGGGTGGTCGGCTAGTTCGGTTAGAAGGGTGGTGTGGGTTTGGAGTTCTTGGAAGCTAAGGGTTGCGAGACATCGGAGGTAGGTTTCATTGGTGGTGCATTTGGTTGGGCAGAGGGCACAGTAGGTTTTGTTGAATTGAGCTATAGGACTGACCTGTTTTTCAGGCAAAGTAGAAACGGGGATTGCTGGAGGTACGGGAGGAGTCAGGTTTGTAACAGGGGAACTGGAGGTAGCTGATGCGGCGGGTTTTTGCTGAGGGGATAGAATTGTGCTGGGGAACCTAAAGTAGGGCACATAAACATTGTTGGGTTGGGCCAAAAAATTAAGCGTTCCCCAATACCGCTCACCTAAGGTAGTGCGCAGAGTAGTCAGTTCTGCTTTGGTGAGATTGGTCTGGGGAAAATCCAGCACCAGGCACTCTTTGGGCTGGCCGGCGTCACAGAGATGAAACATCACCGTCAGCTGTAAGTTTGGGGGCAGATCCGCCTCTATTTTATCACAGAGGTTGAGCCAGAGGGATCCGTCGGGGATTTGGCTCCACACTACTGGGTCAGCCTCCACACTTGAATGATACGGTTGTGACATTCGGGGCGGTTGCTGCGAACAAAATCGATGGATTCAATGAGTTTTTGCTGTTTAAGCGAGGAAAGAATCGAACCATATATTTTACGTGTTATGCCATAGAGTTCAAGTTCAGAATCAAAGACGTGCAAATCATCTGCCGTAAAGATGCCCTTAACCTTGGCGATTTCAAGCACCCGATCTTCAAGACCCACCATTGATGAGACCTCTAGTTTGCGCTGGGCCGCGGGAGATGGATTCTACCGCTATTAAACACGCATATTGAGGGGTATTGGGGGTCATTTGGGTGCCGCCGTTTTTTCTTTTTGGGTTTGGGCTTCGAGGTCGTCTAATTCAAGCATCGTCTCAAGGTTTGGGGATGGTTTGGGGGCGGGTTGTTGTTTGGCGTACCATGCTCCTGCGGCGAAAACTATGCTTAGGGTGAGTTGGTGGTCGGTGAGGGGACGGCTTGTGTTTAGGGTTTTTTGTACGATTTGTTGGAGGAGTTGGGAGAGGGCAAGTGCAACGGGTTGAGAGTCTAGGGTTTGATTGTATTGCAGGTAGCTGTCTAGGTAGGCTTTTGTGATCTGCTCAAACAGCAACGGCGGATTTGTTGCAGGTTGGGTCATGGCGATGTTACCCTCATCGGTTCAGTTTCGATTTCAGTTTCGATTTTAGTTTCGATTAGGGGGATTTTGTCTTGGTTTGTAGCCTCGGGAGGGATTTCAAGTGTGAGGTCCGTTGGTTTGGTGTATTCGGGTTTCGGGGTTTTTGTGTCAGTTATTGATTTTACAAACATTTCAGCTGCTTGGTCAGCTTCAGATTCGGGTATTTTTTTATCGGCTGTTTTTGCGGCGAATTCTTCGCGGGTGCCGAATTTTTTAAGAAAGCTTTCGAGGTGGGTGGTGCCGTTTATTTTATCGACGGCTTGCCAGTCAGCGTATGCAGAGTCATAGATTTCTAGGGGGTCAATATCTATCAAGGGGTGTTTCCTCGGTTGGTTTGGCGGGTTTGGTTTCGATGGTTTGGGGGACGCCGTTTTTGTTAAGCCACTCGGTGAGGGCGTACTCGACTAGGCTGCTTAGGCTTCCGGTAAAATAGTTTGTTATGAGGGCGTATTTTGCTCTTGTTTTTAGTTCTTTGGTTAGGTTTAGGTTTGTTATTTCTTTCTTCATCATACATGCTCACCAAATATATGCCTTTAGGCATAATGTGCCTATATGCTAACAACCATATATGTTTTATGCATATATTCCTGTGGCGTAACTACACAAATAAATACGAACAGGGCTTAGCTATGCATGGTTTCGCTTGCCGAGTTTGACGAAAAAACAGGAGCCCTAAGAGTCACCATATTTCTCTACAACCACCCCGGCGTACATATTACCAAAATCATCAACGCCTCAGGTGTTAAACAAAAAACCGCCTATGCAGTTTTAAACCTGCTCAAAAACGCCGTCATGCTAGACATTACCAAAAACCCCGAATTCCCCTACAACCCCATATACACCCTAAACCAGAAAGGCAAACAGTTGGGCAAACTATTAGTTGAGGCTCAAGCCTTGCTAGAATCCTAGTTTCCACCAATGATGCAGAGTTTTTGTTTGAGGCGTTCAAATTTTGCGTCTTTAACCGAACCCAACATCATTTGGAAGATTGCTTTTGCGTCCGCTATCTCGGTTTGAGCGGATAGTTCGGTTAAACACATCTCAACTGCGTCTTCATAACCGCGCCAATAAGTCTCTTCATTTTGAGTAGCCCGTTTGCCCTTTCTCATCTAAATCGCCTACCTTATCTTACTGCTTATTCAAGAATTATTTCAATACAGTACCAAGGGGTTTGTTATTTATTTTTGATATAAACCTCTGGCCCTTGCCTGTTATATCTTCTTAGCGCTGAGTATATAAAATAGCCCCTCAGCCTGCCTTTAGACACAGGGGAGAGGTCACTAAAAGTAAAAAAAGAGAAAAAAAGCAAGTCAGCACTTTACTTTTCTAGCGGCCAAATGAGCCTTCACAGACTCCTCCATCGCTTCCCGAATAAGTTGCTGCCGATGGGCCTCTTCATCAGTCAAGGGCAACCCACACTTAAAACAATAAAGCGACCCAGCAAGGTTTAGCTCATTACAACCAAAACACTTTAGCCTCTGCAAAATCTTACCTCGATCCTCCACCTTCTCAGACGGCTCCACCCCATCAAGCAACCGAAAAGTATCCGCAACATGAGCTGCACTTAGATGAGTGTATTTTTTATACATATCACTATTGGGGCTCCAACCAAACATCTTATTGGCCTCTTTATCTGTCACTGCAATCTTTCGATTCCTAGCCGTCCAAGTCACCTTGGTGTGACGAAGCCAATGCATCGATACGGGCTTTTCAATCCCTGCAAGTCTACAATACTTATCTAACAACCTATTGATTTGAACCCTGCGTAGACCCCTGCTTAATGGTCTATCACGCTGTATTCGGGTACGTGTCCACAGCGGCGCGGTCTTATCATGTTTTAACGGATGAAAATTTAGCCACTGAATCAACACCGGCGCAAACTGATTCATAACAAAGGGGCGTGTACCGGTTTTACCACTTACCGTAACCTGACATTCACTCCCAGAAATCTCCACATCACCCACCTTGAGATTTAAAACCTCACCTAAGCGCAATGCACCTGCTACAGTTGTGCAGAACAAGGCCTTAAAGCATAACGTATCTACAACATCTAATAATTTGAAGAACTCTTCTTCAGTTAACCATTTGTTTTTGAGTTTCTCGTCCCAATCTATGTTTTTTGCTTGGATTTTGCGCCAGACTTTGGGACAATCGATATCATCGGGATCTGAGAGCCATTTTGCATATCGTTTATAGACCCCAAGACAAGTGTTCCAAGAACTATCTTCTCTGGTGTGTAGATTGCTGGCGGAACGAGAATTGTTTTTTATTTTTGGGAGGTTGTTTATAGCGGCTAATGTATCGTTGATTTTTTTTCGGTCAAGATATATATCTTCAAATTCATCTCCGCCGGATGCTTTTTCAAAAAGCCTTATGGCGTCACGATATGCCCTTTTTCGGCTGTCACCCATACGATGCTGTTCTTTGAGGAATTCCTCTAAGCGTTTCATATTTATTCTACCTTTTATATTTGATTTATTTGCTATGGTTGCCCATAGACATGGGTGTAAATGATTCTTTATCCACTTTCTTCACCTTCAAGTGATCCATAGGGGCTTCAAGGATTTGGGCAATCCAATCGATAAGATCGGTGGCAACCATGTGATAGCCACATTCTGAGGCAACAAAATCGCCTGCGGCACCATTTACAAACGCACCGGCAACAGCGGCTTCGAAGGGTTCAGTATGTAACGCCATCAATCCCGCGACAATTCCCCCTAAAACATCTCCTGTTCCACCTACGGTCATACCAGCGTTACCTGTAAAATTGAGTTTAGAACGGTTAGAGTCGCAGATGATATCGACTTTACCTTTTAGAAGTATGGTAGCATTTAGTTGCTTGGCTGTTTCTTTAACTGCTGCAACCCGATCTTCTATGCGTTCAGGTAGGGTTTTGCCTGTGAGTATGGAGTATTCGCCTCCATGAGGCGTTAGTACCAACGGAACTTTAAGTGATCGTTTGAATTTGGCAAACGCCTTTAGCCCGTCAGCATCAAGTACCAACGGTTTCCTAGCGGTCTCAACTTCCTCGATGCAGGATTTGACGAACTCTTGAGTTTTAGGCTTTAACCCCATACCTGGTCCAATTGCAACGGCATCGACAATTTTGATAAACGGCTTGAGTGATTCAAGATTATCGGGGCTTAGGTTATCACCTTCAAGTTTAATCGTGATTAGATCGGGGGAAAGTGAGCTGATCTGATAGGCGTTTTTTTTGGATGTGGCTAAATAAACCAAGTCTACCCCTGTACGCATAGCTGCCAACGAAACCAGCACTGGTGCACCCGTGTAAACCTCGCTTCCGCCGATGACCAATAGACGACCAAAATCGCCTTTATGACCTGTTGCGCTTCGAGGGTTGATGGCTAACTGTACATCCCCTGGACCTGCAAACTGTTCGAGTTCCACGGGCAATCCGATGTCACCTACGACAACTTCCCCACTGTATTGTTTAGCTTTCTTCAAGCCCCTTTTGGCTTTATGGAACGTTACCGTCAAATCCGCTTGAACAGCGGTTCCCAGTACTTCACCGGTATCAGAGTCGATTCCGGTCGGGACATCGATGGAGAGTTTAAAGCCTTGCGCGGCATTTATGGCGTTGACAACTTGGTTTATGGGTGCCCGAAGTTTTCCCTTAGTTCCTGTTCCCAGCAAAGCATCGATTACTACATCGGCAACTATAGCAGGGATCGAGGCGCTATCGCTAACTTCAACCAACGGTATTTTGGATCGCAGTGTCTGTAGGATAGCATAGTTTTTCAGTGCCGCTTCATGACCTATATCACATGCTTTGCCAACCAAAAACACCGAAACTTTAAAGCCTGCTGAGAGCAGATGCCGGGCCGCTACAAAGCCATCTCCACCGTTACCGCCCAATCCGCAAACGATTGCAATACGATTACCTTTGGGGAATCGTGCAATAATCTCTTGTGAAACATTTTTTCCCGCCAGTTCCATGAGTTGCAGGAGGCTAACCCCGAAGTATTCAGCGTTAACTTCTAAGGAGCGCATTTCGCGGCTGGAAATGAGGCTGGTTTGGTTTTGCATATTGACGCCTCTTATCATTAGTTTCATGGACAAATAAGGCTATCTCTGGTTTGTATACAAAAGCATCTCCCAACACACTTTTTTAGAGCTGAACTTTTTAAACGCGTATTTCGCGGTTGGAACTGAGCCGGTTTGATTCGAAAGTTACCCTGGTGATTTATTCATGTAGACGACCATTTCCGCCGTATACAAAAGCATCTCCCAACACACTTTTTTAGACTTCAATTTTTCTAAACCTAAAAGAAACTTTGCCAAAAAACGATTTTTGTTCGAAAAATTTCGAAGCATATATAATCATGCTTGGACAAAGATTGATTTAACGTCAAAGAATGTGGTTTGAGTTTACAAATCTCTAAAGAGGATTTGTCCGGGATCATAAATCAGTGTTTATTGCCAAAAAAACTCAAAAAAATGAAAAAATATAACCAAACAACCGCCTAAGCCCAAACTTGAGCAAATCAAACCCCCAACTCACAACCAAAACCGCCCAACACACATTTTGGCCAATAAATTTATGTGATAAAACACAGGTTATGCCTTCAAAAATCTGCCCAAAACCATAACAAGTAACTGTGTGCTGGCAGGGTTCCTTCGATTCACCCAAAATCGAGCTGTTTTTGGTAAAATTTTTTATCTGACGCTTCGAAGGGTCTTCGAAAAAAACTCGAAATAACATTTTTTACATTAAACAGTTAAAAAATCAGACATTGAACAATTGATATTACTGTCAATAGTTAAACACTTCCATGTATGGCGTGAAAAATCTGACTACGATAGCCGAAAAACCAAATTATGCAACCACCCTTTTTGTAATCCTGCCAATTTTCATGCAACCAAGGGAAAGATTATTTTTTGTGGCCGCACGTAAAATTTCCCTGAGGGATACATTTGACTGGCGCATTTGAGATTTGGAAAAAAACTATGTTTTGGCGATGCTTTCGTATACAACTCGCCCCACATCACAATTTAAACCCCAAATCAGCATTTTTTGCCGTAATATACTCAATATACTGGAGACTGCCCTGTGAGTTTTGAGTGTAACCTGTTAATTTCGGTACTAAAATTAACCAAAAATGGTGTTGCTTTAACTAAAGATATCAATACAGAAGCAAAACTGCCCTCGATCGTATGTATGATATTGCTACAAAAACTGCAAAACGAAAACCTCATTAAACTCAAAAATGACACAATAGAAACCGACAGCGAAAATCGTATGCAAATCGCAGTTAAAGCCATCACCATGGGCGCAGACATACAGCGCATAAGCACCTTGTTACACTGGAAAGAATTCGAAGAAATCGCCGCTGTAGCACTCAAATCCAACGGCTACACCGTCTACAATAACGTGCGTTTTAAACACGAAAATCGACGATACGAAATAGACGTAATCGGATGCCGAAAACCCCTTGTAGTATCTATTGATTGCAAACACTGGGCCCATACAATAACCCCTGCAACGATGCGAAAAATCGCAGAAGAACAAACCAAACGCACAAAAGCCCTAGCCTATACCCTACCCAATGCCAAACTAAAGCTCCAATGCACACAATGGGAAAAGGCAAAATTTATCCCAACAATTCTCTCCCTAATGCCAAACACCAATAAATTCTACAACAAAGTTCCCATTGTGCAGATCCTTTCCCTACAAGATTTCATAAACCAATTGCCCCTTTACATAGAAGACATTAACATCTACTCCAAAAAATTCACAACTCTACCCACCAACTCTAACAACACCAAGAATAATCTTGGCAGTGAGAGCTAAAATTCATCATCAATAAACTATTTTCCAATCTTAAGAATACCCGTTTTTGATAGTCTTATTGCAGGGTAGAGACTTAAAACAAACATGACTACTAACGTTGAAATTAGCCAAATAGAAATCGTAACTAGCGTTGTGACCGTTACAATAGGATTAGTCATCAAGATCAAAAATGTAATAATTACACCAAAAGAAAGGCCTACACCAAAACTTGATAGTAGCACAATCATGCTCTCAAATGCTGACAAGTTGATGATTAGTTTAGGCCTTGCACCCACTGCACGTAGCACAACAAACTCTTGACGTTGCTCATCCACAACTAGCATCATGTAGCTAACTAAGCAGAAAGCGGCCGAAGCTAAACTAAACAGCGGAATAAACATAATGGTTTGCCATGCGGCACCTAAAAAGGCCTCATTTGTAGCTAGCGTTGGCTCTAAATCAATGACTTCAAGGGTAGAATCAATCGATTTAGCGATATGGCTTATTTCCGCGATAGTTACCGCCCGATCAGATGACTCTTTAGGGGTCACTAAAAGCAGGTTCGGATATGCTATGCCGGTGGCGTTCATCAAGGTTTCTAAGGGTACATAGGTAACATTGCCGTTGTTTAGGGGGTCAACACAAACGCCAACTATCTTTAAAGTTGTGTTTGTAACCCTGATACTTTGCAAAAGTGGATCAGAGATGTTAATGCCTTTGCTCGTATCACGGCAATACATGGTTTGAGCAATAGAATCTCCTATGACAGCTTCTAGGGGGTCAGTCTCGCTTAGGCTTCGGCCTATAGATGAAAAATCTGCCGATATATCGCTGGGATTTACGCCGATTACAAGTGCAGTCCCTTCTCTCTTGCCGCCAATAGCGGTATGGACACCGTTGAGTGCAGTAAAATTGCTGACTTCTTGAATATCCATATACAAAACCAAACGTGGAGCAACTGACGCCACATTTGATATATTGTTTATCCGCTCTGTAACTTCTCTTGAAACGGCGAGTTCAGGATTTGCATAATTAAAATCATCCCTCTGTGGTGTTCCTGTAAATTTGGATAGCAACAGTTCATATTGACTCCCCATGTGGGGGTAGGTAACTGCAATAAGTCCAGTTCCCGCACCCGAGGTTTTCTCTATCCACCCCATTGTGGTATCTTTAGCAATTATACCTCCAGCCACTGAAATCGTAAGTAAAATAAAAACAACCGAAAGCAAAATAACAATACGTGCAACAGAAGATATCCGTCTAACCATACTCCGCGAAGCAACACGCCATGCCAACCCTGAATGCGAAAGAGATTTATGTTTACCCCCAACCACCAAACCATAATAGTTAACAGGAGAGAGCGCATCAAGGGCCGTTATTCTTGTTGCTTTTAAAAGAGGTTGCAAACCAAAAAACAACGCTAAACCGAAAAAAACAACAAAAACTACCGGTGCAAACCACCAATTACCCAAAACATAGCCCCCAAAAACAATGGTTGCCGCCACAAAATCAGCAATAAACCCACATACAACACCCAAAATACAACTTAAAATCACTACACTTAACAGCTCAGTCATAAAGTATCCACCGACCAAACTATTGGGACAACCCGCCGCTTTTATCAGACCAAAGTCACGAGTTCTCTGAGCCATCATCAATGAAACAATAAACGAAGTCAAAACTGCACCTACTATAAAAACCAAGATACCAATAAAGAGAATAAATTGTCCAAATACTGAAGTTAATGCAATAGTGAATACATTTGACGATGCAGTTAATCCAACGCCTACCCGACTGCTAAACAGAAGCAGAAACAGCGTCGAGGCTACACTCAATGTTAAAGTAACCACTACAAGACCAGTTTGGAGCCGCCTGCGAAGCAAATCGTTTATGGGAAAACCCGCACCCCTACTCATCAGGACTCGCCAATTGGCCATCTTTTAATGCGATTACTTGATCTGCAAGCGCACGAATTTGAAGATCATGCGTAGAAACAAGAACAGTTTTCCCATTCTCCTTGAGCAAATGAAGAACCTGAAGAATTTTCTCAGCATTTTTTACATCCAAATTCCCTGTGGGTTCATCAGCTAAAATCAACTCTGGATCGTTTGCCAAGGCCCTTGCAAAAGCGACACGTTGCTGTTCCCCACCACTGAGCTGAGCGGGAAAATGCGTCTCTCTATGTTCCAACCCAACCATCCTAATCAACTCCAAAGTACGCTCCTCAATTTCACTGGGCGGTTTTCTCTGCCACTCCATAGGAAACGCAATGTTTTCAGCCACCGTCAGCGTAGAAACTAAATTGTAGGCTTGAAAAACAAAACCAACATGACTGCAACGAAAGTCTGAGAGAAAATCCTCATTCTGCCCGACCAAAGGTTGACCAGCAACAAAAAGCTCCCCGCTACTTGGGCGATCAATACCGCTTATAATATTTAGCAGTGTCGTTTTTCCCGAGCCCGAGGGACCACACAAGACTGCAAACGTAGCTTTAGGTATCGCTATGGTCAGGTCTTTTAGAACCTCAACCTTACCGGTATCAACCAGATAGGTTTTTGATAGGTTCTGTGTCAAAACCATCCAGCGATTCTCTTCACTTACAGCCATCTAATTCCCACCCAGACAGTTGAGGTTTTAGCTAAATAATACTTGAGGTACACTTCTTTACACATCACCCTGGTAGCAGGTGTCAATACTGAGGTTACCTCGGTCCCGCTTTAAAATCCGCACCTTCTCAGGCAACTTGTCCTTCTCCCAATCAATCCAGCTTATTTCGCGAAACAGCCACCGCTTCCCCAGATGCGCTGCAACCACCGCATGTTTCTCTGCATGACCCGAGGGGATAAACTGGTCCAGAAAACGAAAGAGCTTATCAATCTGCGCCTTAGGAAAATACGCATAGTAGGTGGCGTTTTTGACTTCAAAGGCGTAAAGATGAGGTCCCCGACGTGCGATGACGTCTGGAAGGGGATTGAGACTGGGATTGCTAACAGGCACACGAACCGCGTTGTAGCCTTTTTTTTGCAACAATTTTACTAAAGCGGTTTCACTATAGAAGCCTCTTTTACGCCAGCGCCTAAGCCGTACGCGATCAAGTTCAGTGCTCATCAAGTCTCCCTCTTCTGCACCCTAATTGGCGTCGGTTTAACATAAAAATTATTGCACCCTATGACGCAAAAAACTGTGTCGGGCGATGCTTTTGTATACGGCATTTATCCATTCGGTGAAGCTGGTGCACGCTGGTGAACATAAAAATTAATGGTAATACTGAACACACTATAATCACCCAACAGAGATTTTACAACATTAACACACTCAAAATATGGGTGCTATATGCAATACTAACAGCAACAAAAATGCTCAAGCCTCAACATACCAAAAACACCCCAAACCGCAAAGAAAAATTCAACCTATGCCGGTATACAGAAGCATCACCAAATACACTCCAAACCCTTTTTACTAACCTAAAAAGTTAATCGCCCAATAGAAAGTTTGTCCGATGGGTTAGAGTTGGAAACTTTGACGTACAAAATTTTTTTTGTTGCTTGCTGGGTGGGTGGTGTTTTACTCAAAGTTTGCTTTGTGTTGGGGGTGGTATTGTTTGTTGTTTTTTTAGGCCGAAGGAGTTTCGAAAAATGGTGAGTTTGCTTGGTCCGTGGATTTTCGACAGTACTTATATGAGGCCCCGATATTCTCCATGCCAAGCCCCTAAGTACACAGTTAATCGCTGTTAATTGTGGCGGGTTGATGAATTGGGGTGATTTTTGAGCTTTTTGTATTTGTGTTTGGTGATAAACTTTTGGTGATTTTTCTGTGAACATATTTTCGGAGTTAAACAACTGTGTTTTATGGGTTTTTATATGTAATAATTTGAAAATATGGCTATTTTATCTAAAAATGACCAACGCTTTATCGTTAATTTTTGAGGTTTTTGGTTAATGCGAGTTCTTGGGGCGATAAATGAAACTTTGTCTATTTGTGTGGGGTCTTCTATTTTTGCTTCTCTCTCTATTAGGTGCACAATTTTTTTAAAATGTTGACTGATGTGGTTTTAGGAATATGGCGTTTATCCGCGTGTTTGTTTGCTTGTTTTTTTGTAGGTTTCTTTTAGTTGCTTTGGCTTGGTATGCGTTTTGGTTTGTAGATTTTTTAGTTTCTGCTGGTGATATCTGGAATTGATCTGTTGCTATACAATAGTATGTAACTTATCAACTGACGGGTCAGCCTTGAAGGGGGTAAGTTGTAGTGGGGATCGGTCTTTTTTACTGGTTAGTCCTTTTGTTTCATTAGCTATTGTTACATCGGGAGTTCTTCAAGAGGGTACTTTTCTATTTGATTGTGCACTTTACGACGGTGCCGGTCATGTTCTTCTATGGTTTCATAGAGTTGCCCGCAATCCCGGCATCGGTATGATGTACCACTCAAAGTTCTATTTGCGGTATCGTCATAGTCTAGTAATGCATTTTCCAAATTTTCCTCGTCGATAACTGTAAAATCGCCCGTAGTTGTTTCTGAAGCGTTAACTGGTTTCATCTAAAAGTTGCCTCCAAAGGAAACACCTGCAAACTAGTCTGCTTTAGGTTTTAAAGGGTGTGTGGGTGGCTCATGACAATAACAAAACCCTCAAACCGTTTTAACAGTTTAGGGGTAAATAGGTATCGGTATACAAAAGCATCGCCCAACACAGAAATTTTGAGTACACTGCCGACAAACCCTTGCAGAGGCATGTCGGGAGCGTTCACTTGTCCACTCAATTTTTACTGAGAGCGAAATTGGTTTTCTTGATCTCACAGATAAACTTCAGAGGCCATCGGTGCGTCAGGTATCAGCTGGTGCTGTTCATGTTTGCGCCTCATGTAACCGGTATCTTGATCTTCCGAATATAATCCTGCATTTCTTGTAGATATTCAAGTGTTTTGAAGAACTGGTTTCTAATTGCTGTATTTACCAGCGTCCATCCAGCGCGTATGTCCATCTGTGTTCATGCTTTTGTTGCCTGATAAGCTTTAGCCGTTTATAGGGGAGGTGAAGTTGGACTTGGCAATCTCTTTTTTGTGGAACCGCTATTATCCGCGAGACTGTACCTGTATCATTCAAATTATGGATGTGTAGAGCAAAGATAAATCTGGAATGCTGAAGCGTTTGTTTTCGTTGGTTTTTTCGGTTGTCGTAACTCTAAAAAGGTGTTAGCTCCAATAAACTTGCTGGTTTAGACCATAAACGTGAGGTAATTATTGTTTGTTTTAACTGTTTACTGTAAAAAATTTCCATTCGGAGGATTTTCGTGTTATAGTTTCAAGCTATGTACTAAGCAACCGTGTTTTGAAGATGCAAGACGGTCAAAAATGTTTCAGATAGCCGCCGTATCGGAAGCAGAGAAACCGTTTTAGGCTTATTTTATGTTGCGTGATTGGGATAGATGATGTTTAAAAATCTGTTTGAAGCGTAAAACCCGTTTTAGTTTATGAGTATATAAGGTTCGCTGGTCTTCGTTTTTAGTGATGTTGTTCGGTTTTGATTCTTTTGCTGGTGCCCTTTGAGCGCATTCTTGCCTTCTTTTTAGCCTCGATGAGCTTTGAGGGTTTCTCAGCTAGTGCGTCAGGTGTGGTTTCCTCAATTGGTAATGCATCAGTCGTATCTGGGAAAGCCATTTCTGTTGCCAGTTTGGCACCGTTTTTGTGCATTGTTTTCAATGCGCGGTCAGCATCTCCCGGAGTCGTGTTGATGCCCATGGTTGCATCCATTAAGACTATGGTTTCAAACCCCAACCGGCAGGCATCTAGAACTGTATTTAGGACACAATAGTCAGTGGCTAATCCTGATGTAAATAGCCTTTTTACATTGCGTTTGTGGAGTTCGTCTGCGAGGTTGGTGTGGTCAAAGGCTGAGTAGGCCTCATGGTCGGGTTGGGTTGCTTTGGAGATGATTTGGGCGTTTGGGGGGAGTTTGAGGTCGGGGCTGAATTTTGCGCCTGCGGTGTCTTGTATGCAGTGGGACGGCCACGGTCCGTTTTGGGCTTTGAATGATGTGTGATTTGGGGGATGCCAGTCGCGGGCTGCAATGATTTGTGCCTGGGCGGTTTTGAAACGTTTGATATAGCTATTTATGGCCGGAATTATTTCATCGCCGTTTGGAATGGGCAGGGCACCGCCGGGTAAAAAATCGATTTGGATATCCAGTACTATGAGCGCATCGTATTCTGTTAAACTGTATGATGTATTCAAAAATGTCCAACCTTCATTTTTCTTAGCGTGAACCTGAGGAATAAACTTTTGCATCCCACTTATCAGGCGGTTCTTCGCCAAAATTAACCGCTAATGACACGCTGTAAATGGGAATATTGCAGGGTTCCTTAAATTTTCATGAATGTATGGATGGTTTTTAATCCCTTTAATGTAAAAAGTGACCATTCGATATTTTTTCGAAAGACATATCCCCGATGATTTTCTATTGTAGACTTTGGTTGATTTGCTCTTCAGGAAAGTGGCTGGCAATTCGCAATATGTTCACGTATTGCAACCGTTTTCTATGCGCTGAAGTGGCTGAGGGCGCTTGAAAATCAGGTAAATGTGCTCTAGGGGGCAGAAGGGCAAATAAAAACAATATTTGGGTGTCTGATGACTAAACTTTGGATGATTTGATTTTTTTTTACTGTATGTTTATATAAGCTTCGCTTTTTTTCGAAAAACTTTCGCATCAAAGAAGAAATAAGACGTTTCGTTTCTGTAATTGATGTGGTGGTTTTTGGCGTTTTTGGGTGTTGTTTTTAGTTGCAGTTAATTTGTCTGTTGGTGGTATTGGCATCAAAGTGGGTCTGGAGTGGGCTCTATTTTGTTTGGTTGATGTTTTGGGTTGGCTGGTTTTATGTTACTAATGTAGAGATATGTCGCTTTTTGGCGTAAATGTTAAGTACTAGTTACATCAAAATATGTAAACGTAATAAACAAGAAAAAAGTAGGAAGATTGAAAAATGAATACACATAAATCAAGAAACAAGTTATTGGCAATCGCAACAACACTACTACTAATTGCATCCATGACACTAGCAGTAATACCACTAACAACCGCGAACGTAACCGATTTGGATCTAGACTACTACTCAGGCAACGTTGGCGATACAATTACAGTCACAGGTACCGTGACTAATCCAGGCGCTACCGTATCAATCTACTGGAATTCTATCTCCTCAGCAAATAGACTAAATTCAACACAACTAAGCGGCTCAATCCTAGACTTCTCAATTGAGATAACCATCCCCACGGCTCCTGCCGGCTACCATGCTATCATCGCTGTCGAAGAAATCGGCTCAACTGGTGGATCTAGCGCCGGTTCAGATGCGGTAGATTTTCTTATTGAACCTAAAATTACCCTAACTCCAAACAAAGGTGTTGCACGCGACATTATCACAGTTACAGGTACTGGCTTTAGCCCTGGAAGCACAACCAATACGATTGATCTTTATTTTGATGGCGATCCAATATCAACGACACCCTCAACAATACGCGCAGATGCTACTGGCAGCTTTACGGCAACCTTTGCTGTACCAACCCTCCTCTCAGATGGCCTCTATTATGTTGAAGCAGAGTCTACTGGAACCGGAGATTATGCCTATGCAGAGTTTACAATTGGACCAGTGATTACTCTTACTCCAAAAGAAGGCCCAGCAGGCATAATTGTTACAGTGAACGGACGTGGATTTAACCCCAGTACACTTGCCGACATTGTTTTCGAAAATTCCACATACTCTAAGATAGTAAAAGAGGATGTGACTGTTAATTCAGCAGGCAGATTTACGACCACCATAGTTATTCCATCTGGCGCTATAGGCGATTATACAGTTACTGCAACAGATGACGGTGCACCTACCAAGTCTTCGGACGAAACATTCCACATAACAGCTGCAACTAGCATCACTGTTGTTCCGGCAATAAGCGAACCCACATCAACAGTCACAGTTATTGGTCGCAACTTTGCACGCGTTGCAGGTACAAAAGTAAATCTAAATCTTGATGGCTACGACTATGGCGATTTTGCTGTTGATGCAAACGGCTCATTTGAGGTAGATATCGTAATTCCACAAATCCAACTTGAATATCACGACTTAACTGCAATCGATACCAGCGAACTAACTGCAACGACAAAATTAGGCGTTGCAGCACCCATAGCAGTAGCATCTCCAGCTTCAAATCTTGAATCCGGTCAAACAATAACTGTCCGTGGTCTTGGCTTTGACGTCTTAGGCGATCCCTTTGTTGCTAACATCACTATAAATGGCATTCTAGTTGCAGAGGGTATTAATCCTGGGCAACTAGTGACTGGTGTTTTGGTGATAGTTCCAGCACTTCCAGTTGGCGCTGCTACGGTGAAAATCACAACTGACATCGTTGATCTGACAGCTCAAACAACCATAACTATAGCGAAAAGCACAACTGTTATAGTAACTCCTCAAAATGTTCTAAGAGATACTGACGTTGCCATTTCAGGCATATACTTTACAGCAACACCTACCTTAGTTAACGTAACTATCGTTAATGTATCCAATTCTAGCATTAGTTGGACCAATATTCCAGCAACTACAAATGCAACAGGCGGATTTACAATAGACTGGCATGTTCCTATACTTCACGGTAGAGTTAATGTTCCCACTGGCGACTATACAGTTATCGCGACTGACGCAAATGGCTTAACAGCTAGTACAACCCTTAAGATAGTGGCGCTTGATGTAAAAGTTACTACCGGTGCAAACGTATATGCTCAAGGTGCAATCGGCAGTTTCCAGTTATCTAGCACAGCACAACCAGACGGAGAAATAGCAATCTATGATACTGACGGATTCCTCTACAGCATCATCACAATTAACAGCTATAGCTGGGTTTATAACGCTAGGACATTCAGATACACTTATCCCATCAGCGGTTTTGGACTTATAATGGGTACTATGTTCCAGCTCTCCAATGATGCAAAACTTGGCAGTTGGACATGGGACGCAACTTTCAACGACGCAGGCGAGGACATAATTTTCGCAAATACCTTTGAAGTTATCGATGCAACCGTGGCGGCCCAAGGTCCCCCGGGTCCTCAAGGTGAACCAGGTCCACAAGGTGCAGCAGGTGCAACAGGTGAGCCCGGTCCTAAAGGCGACACAGGTGACAGAGGCGCAACCGGCGCATCAGGTTCTGGCTCTGGTTCCACAGGCGCAACCGGTCCAGCAGGCGCTCAAGGTCCCCAAGGTCCCCAAGGCGTCCAAGGTCCTAAAGGCGACACAGGCCCACAAGGTCCAGTCGGTCCATCAGATTATGAAGGTACTGATGAAGCTATAGCTACGACAGCAAATGCAGGCATTATCATAGCAATCATCGCTTTGATCATTGGTGTACTAGTAGGATTCCTTGTCTACACCTTACGTCGCAAGGTTGCCTAGAAACCTAAACCTCAATTTTCTTTTTTATTTTTTTTCTTCTTTGTTCGACTGTTTTGTCAACGTATTTCCTGTTCAAAAGTTTTCTGATATTTCTATTGGTTGTATATTTTCCAGTTGCT
Source organism: Nitrososphaerota archaeon (assembly GCA_031256395.1). GTDB lineage: Archaea > Thermoproteota > Bathyarchaeia > Bathyarchaeales > Bathycorpusculaceae > Bathycorpusculum. The sequence goes on along the minus strand of JAIRQQ010000043.1, from coordinate 6,243 downwards.
GTATTGGTGTTGAGTTGGCAAACGGTCTCTGTGTTAGGGGCGGCTAGTTGGCTGACAAGATAGTTTTGATTAACACTGCGATTTATCTTTTGTTAACTGGTTGGATATTGGTTTGTTGTTGCCGTATGTTTGTTGACTGGCGGGGGTTATTTGTGAGTTTCTGTTTTGAGTTTTTGTTTTTCTGTAGGGTTGTGTTATGATTGTGAGTATTAGGAGTGTAATGATAATGATAATGATAGTGACGCTGATGGTGATTGGGTTGATGGGACGTGACGTTTTTGGTGGGTTGAGGTTGGGTGGGGGAGTGTGGGTTGGGTTGGTGTTGTTGGGGGTTGCTTGGAGTGCGGCTGTGGCGTTGATTAGGCCGTAGCCGAAGAATATGTCTCTGTTTGATTGGTCGTTGGGTTGCAGGTTGGTTGCTGTTTGGCAGAGTATGTTTCTTATTTGGATGTTTGTTAGAGTGGGGTTTTTGGCCCAGATTAGTGCGGCTGTGCCTGTGACGTAGGCGGTGGCGTATGATGTTCCGGTGCCGCTGTGGAGTTGGTTGTCTGGGCCGATGGCGTATATGTCTTCGCCTGGTGCAGTGAGTTCGATTTCGGGTCCGGTGCAGGCTTGTTCGAGTTTACGTGTGTCTTCTTTTATTGCTGATACGGCTATGGTTGTATCATAGCACGCTGGACAGCCAACGCCTGATGCGACTTCGCCTGTGTTTCCTGCGGCGGCTACTATTAGGATGCCTTTGCTGTATGCTGTAATGAGGGCTTGTTTTAGGGCGTTGTTTTCGTCGGTAATGCACCAGCTTATGGATATGATTTGTATGTCGTTTTCTATGGCCCATTGGATGCCTGAGATGGCGTGGTTTAGTTTGCCTATCCCTTGGTCGTTTAGGACTTTTATGGCGTATATTTGTGCGTCGGGGGCGATGCCTGTGAGTCCGGTTGTTGAGTTATGTTGGGTGTTAATTATTGAGGCGATCATGGTGCCATGTCCATATAAGTCGGTTGTGTTTGTGTTGTTGTCTATGTAGTTGTATCCGCCGTGGATTTTTAGATCATCGATGGGATTTATACCTGTGTCTAGGATTGCGATTTTTATGTTTGTGCCTGTGCTTTGGGTCCAGGCGGTTGTTGCGTTGATTTGTTGGGGGGCCCAATTTATTGTTCCTGTAGGTTGGGTTTGGGTGTTTTCGGTTATGTAGGCTATGTTTGGGTTTTGGTTTAGTTGTTCTATGGCGTCTTGGGGTAGTATGGCGTGGATTGCGGGGATGATGTTGTAGCTTTCAAGGATGGTGGCGTTGTGTTTGTTGAGTAGTTGGGGGTTGGGGGTGTTTGTGAAGCCTACGATTACATCTTTTATGGGTGTTTGTTCTGGGTTGGGGTTGGTTTGGGTAGGTGGAATTATTATTGTTGTGGTTAGTGTTAGAATAATTATTGTTAGGGTGAGGCTTAGAATGGGGGTGGTGATTTGTTTCTTTTTAGCTTCATACACATCTTATGTAAAATATGCATTGACTATTAAGTCTTGTTTATTGAAGAAAAATTATTTGAAGAAATGACTGTTAGTCTTTTTCTTCTTCTTTGATTGCGCATTGAAGTTTTTTTATTATTTCATCTGCTCTTAGGGTTTCAACCTTTAAGGTGTAGAGCTGACGTGGTGTGCGCAACTTGAGTTTAACGCCGTCTTTTAGCCTTTTAACTTGGCATTGTTTAGCTTTGGCGCTCATAGCTACGAATTTATCAACATCAAAGATTTCAGATGGCATACATGAGTCCTCTTGGAAGTCCGCAATGAACATAAGGCAACCTCTTTTTATCTGTTTTGGTTCATCACACTTATATCCAATCAATCCATACGTATGCTCTAGAAGTATTTAATTAAGGAGAACAGGCAGATAAAACAAATCCACCTTGTCTCAATTATTTTAATTCTTGCGTTGCTGATTTCATCAACAGCCCTACTAGTTTCCTACACCCAAAGCAGCAACCAAACCCTACCCAAAGAATCCGTCTACGTCGGAATTGCTTTTTGCGGCGAAACCGTAGAGCAAGCCAAAACGCTAATCGACAAAACCAAAAACTACACAAACCTCTTTATCCTAAATGCCGGCCAAAACATCCTATGCACTAATCAGATCGCTGTTATGGAAATTCTCGATTACGCCACAGACGCAGGCTTAGACATCATCGTGAACTTGGGCAGCTACACCCGAGAGACGTGGCAGCAACGCTTTGAAATCCTCCTCCAAGCTAGAGATGCTTATGGGGATAAATTTTTGGGAGTGTACTATGATGATGAACCCGCAGGGATGCTCATGGATTGGAATTGGGAACAAGAATTCTATATAAGCACCCGCCCCTTTGGACCCTACTCAGCACAGCTCCAAGAAAAACTCAAAGCAAATACTCACCCAGACAACTATAGCCTAGAAGCCCAATGGTTTAACTGGATTATGGAAAGAAATCCCGGACATAACGCCCTAAAAACCAGTAACATAACCACCTACACCTCCGACTACACCCTGTACTGGTTTAACTATCTAGGCGGCTACAACGTTATGCTAGCACAGTTAGGCTGGAACAACAGCATCAACCAGCACCTCTCGATGGCACGCGGGGCTGCGGCCCTACAAAACAAGGATTGGGGTACAATTATAACCTGGAAGTATCGAGAGACACCCTACCTCGATACCCCCGATAACATCTATGAGCAACTAGTAGCATCCTATGATGCTGGCGCTAAATACATTACTATCTTCAATTGGCCCTATGACACCGATAACCCCTACGGTATTCTCACCGAGGAACATTTTGATGCCATGGAACGCTTCTGGAACCAAGTTGTTACCAAAAGAAACCCAAGTACTTCCCAAGCACAAGCCGCATTAGTTCTTCCCAAAGATTACGGGGCGGCCTTACGTGACAATCACGAAAAAATTTGGGGCATATGGCAACCTGACGACAAAACAGAACTGATTCATGAAAACATTGAAAAACTCCTTGAAGAGTATGGGCTTGGCCTTGATATAGTCTATGATGATCCTGCATACCCCTTAGAGAACTATGGCAAAATATACTATTGGAATCAAACGCTCACCTAAACAGTCAGGTCACACCCGCACACGCTAATTTTTCTTTGAATGGATGCCCAGTTTAAGGTTAACCTCCACGGTATATTCTTTCTCGTTTTTTCCAAACGCGAAATTCCAATCTTTAACCTCTACCTCCAAATCCTTAAACTGTTCAAGGATTGCATCTTTATAATCCTGACAGGTTTCCCCAAACTTCTGCAACTTATCTGAAATGTTAGATTCAGGCACACATACACCTCCTAAGACGTTTTAGCTATACATTAGGCATGTGATTGATAACTGCTTTTAAAAATATGTGGTTGTCTAAACACAACAGCAAAAAACCATACCCCCAAACGATCATATATCCGTAGCATCAAGAGGAACTTTTTTGACAACCTACAAAGTAGGCATCTCGGGCTCTTATGGCGGATTTAACCTAGGTGACGAAGCCATTTTGCACAGCATCATAAATCAGCTTCGCAGAACCGTCGATGATATTGAAATCACTGTTTTTAGTCGAAGCATACCCGACACCAAAGCAAGGCATCAAGTCGATGATGTGGTAGATGTTCGAGCCCTAACAAGAGTCGAGATCACACCCAAGATCGATTCACTCAATCTCTTTATTTTGGGCGGGGGCGGAATTTTTTTTGACAAAGAAGCTGAGGTCTATCTGCGTGAACTCGAAATTGCACAGCAAAACGATGTTCCAACAATGGTTTATGCTGTCGGCGCAGGCCCGCTCAACAACGAGAATTCCCGTAAAAGAGTCAAAGAGGTGCTAAGTAACGCTAATGCTATAACTGTCCGGGATCGGGAAGCAAAAAAAATCTTTGAAGATATAGGTGTAGACAACCCAATCATGGTGACTGCTGATCCAGCATTTCTGCTAACCCCTGAACCTCTGCCTAAAAATGCACTAAAGCGCGAGCAAGTGCATGGGCAACGGATATTGGTGGGGATCTCGGTACGTGAACCTGGACCCGCGGCTCCCGATATCGATCCCAACTTTTATCATGGCCTACTGGCTAACGCGGCAGATTTTGTTATCAGCCGGCTTGATGCTGATGTGATTTTTGTTCCCATGGAACGGGCTGTTTTTGATGTGCAACATTCCCATGCAGTTATATCCAAGATGCTTCAGCCTCAGCATGCCTGGGTCTTAAAAGGGGACTACTCTCCAGGACAACTCCTCACGGTTATGAAACATTTTACGTTTGCAATCGGCATGAGACTGCATTTTTTGATTTTCTCTGCACTCCAAGGTGTACCTTTTGTGGCACTGCCCTATGCATCCAAAGTTAGTGGGTTGCTCGATAACCTGCAGGTTCCTATGCCGCCGCTTAACCGAGTGGATTCCGGTTTAATTAACGCCTACATCGACAAAGCCTGGGACGACCGTAACACAACAAAAGCCCATATCCAGCAACTTATACCCAGTCTAAAGGCACTCGTCGCTGAGAATAATCGTCTTGCGGTTGGTTTGCTCAGGGGGCAATGTTCTGATAAAGCAGAAGCGCCGATTGAGGTTGACGCTAAACAGGTGTGAACTATGCCGCTGGCTAAACGCTCTGTGGATGAAGTTGCGTTGCCGCCACGGCGTGCCAAGGTGATACCTGAAACCGATGTATTGGTTGTGGGTGGTGGACCAGCGGGAATCGGAGCCACACTGGGTGCTGCCAGAGCAGGAGCCAAGGTATTGCTTGTGGAACAGTATGGATTTTTGGGGGGCTGTGCAACAGCCGGGCTGGTTTTAACCATGGCATCCTACTACACATCCTCAAACAGTTCCCTAACAAAAACAGCAGACGTCACGCTTTTTCCAATCGATCATGGAGAAGGCAGACCAATCATAGGGGGTGTCTTAGCAGAACTGGTGGAGAAACTGGTTTCGGCCGGTGGAGCGTTTGCGCCCTCTGCGCAGACTGGGTTTATGGTGCCTTTTGATCCGGAGGTCTTCAAACAAGTTACTTTGGCTATGCTTGATGTAGCGGGGGTGGAGATGCTGTTTCATGCGGTTGCCAGCGGAGTGCTATGTAACACCACAGGGGTGCAGGGGGTGGTTTTTGAAACTAAATCGGGACCGGTGGTTGCTAAAGCAAAGGTTATTGTTGACTGCACAGGCGATGGAGATGTGGCTACTTTTGCGGGGGCACCATTTGAGGTAGGTCGAAGCCGAGACCAGCGGGTACAGCCGATGACTTTGATGTTTCTTTTGGAGGGGGTTGTTTTAGAGCAGTTTAATAACTATGTGCAGAGTCATCCTGATCAGTGGTGTGGTGCAAGGGGATTAGAGGCCCTTATGCAACAAGCCAAAGAACAAGGTGAATTATATGTTCCCCGAGAAAATATTTTATTGTTTGGGGGTGTCCATAAATCAAATGTTCTGGTAAATAGCACCCGTATCATCAACGCACAAGGAACCGACGTGTGGGATTTGACGCATGCAGAACTAGATGGACAGCGCCAAATTGCTGAGTTAACCCGTTTCTTTCGCAACTATGTACCGGGTTTTGAGAAAGCCTCAGTGCGTCAGAGCGGCGTCATGACAGGCATCCGGGAAACCCGCCGAATTATAGGTGAATATCAGCTAACAGCAAAGGATGTCTTGGAAGCTCGAAAGTTCAAAGATGTCATCGCACTGGGTAGCTACCCAGTGGATCTACATAACCCCATAGGAAAGGGGACAATTTTAAAAAAAATTAAACCCGGCCAAGCCTACAACATTCCTCTACGTTGCCTAATTCCCAAAAAACCTGAAAATCTCCTCGTAGCTGGGCGATGCATATCAGGGACACATATAGCACACGCATCTTATCGCACCATGCCCGTGTGCATAGCAACCGGACAAGCCGCCGGAATATGCGCCGCCATAGCGGTAAAAAACAATCAAACACCCCGAACCGTCAACATTACAGATGTACAAAAAGAACTTCTAAAACAAGGTGCATACCTCGACATATAGATCAAGGGTAGAATAGCAGAGATAATATCCTGTTACGACTGATAAACCCCTAACTCTCTATAGGCGTTTTTTTGCTTGTGTAGAGCTGAGTACCTGAGTTTTAACTTGATTTTATACACTACAAATTGGGGTTGCTTTGATGGCGTTTTTCCATGTTTGATAGTTGAACTGCGAAAATTTTAAATGTGTAGTGTATAATATTTACACT
>JAIRQQ010000082.1 GCA_031256395.1 Nitrososphaerota archaeon | reverse complement strand
TGCGGCTGCAAAATAGGGCACACACACTATCAACCACAAAAAATACTCAGAACACAACACCTACAACAACATCCAGCTTAGGCCAAAAAGTAAGAGTTAAAATTGTGGGTCAAGCTAAGGTTTTAGCCCCCGCTGGTTCACAACCGGATGATAGCCAGAAGCCTTAAAGCCAACGCGTTAAGTATTAATTTGTATATTTTTTTGTTTTTTATGGAGTGATATTTTTGATGTCAACTAAGAAAAGCGTTTCAACCATATTTATCGCAGGTATCTTTTTAGCCGCCGGAGGTTTTTTGCTTGTTTGCTCGTTTATTTTTGAAATGCAGGTAGCGGCTTTTGTCGGGTTAGGCTTAACTTTTTGGGGTGCTGTTTTTGTTTTAGCTCGGAATGGAAGCTATGTTGATAGCAGTCTTCTTGACAGCAGCGCTCACTCTACTTACTCGACCATTGATCGGATGATTAGTGATTTAAAATATAGCGGTCATGGCTACTACATCCCGGCCTATCCAAAGGATGTCTTTTTGCCTGATTATCTAAAGAATCTGCGTGACCCTGTAGTTTTTATCACTGAGAATTTTGATGGTAACCCCTCCATCGATGAGTTGGCACAGAACAAATTTATCTCCACTCAAACTCGTGGCGTCTTTGTAACTTCGCCCGGTGCAGGTATCATGTCGCAGGTTGAGCGGCAGTTACGACTTGATCTAAGCAAAATCAGTTTGGACGAACTCGCGGATATATTACCTAAATACCTCACCGAGAATTTGAACTTAGCTAAATCTGCAAGTCTAGTGTTGACGTCCCATGGAGCTGAGTTTAGAGCACGAGGTATTCTCTATGAGAGCTTATATAGCCCTGAGAGTAATCTCAAAAGTCTCAGTTTGTTGGGTTGTCCTGTTGTCAGTGCGGTAGCCTCGGCGCTTGCTAAGACCTCAGGTAAAACTGTGGTTATTTCAGAGCAGAAGATTTTTCCGGGAAACAGTGTTTTTGCTGTGTATATTTTCGTTGGGAGACAAAAAAATGAACTTCCCCCTCGCGATTCCCGATATTAGCCTGTGGCTTGCCGTAACAGCGATTATTCTGCTGATTACCTCAGAGTTACTGTATTCGTCGGCTACTTTTTCATCCAAGATTCATCTTGATAGAAATCTGTTACGTATACTTGCCGTGGGCTGTGGTTTTGGTTTTATGCTAACAGTGCTTATGCGGTTTGCGGGCTTAGCCTAGCAATTTTCTTGTTTTTAGTGTGCCCGTCGGTTTTTCTGTGGCCTCTACTGGCTACATCCGGCGTCCACCTAACTTTCACTCTATATCAGCTGGAAATGACCTATATCCTTAATAGACGAGCAATGTGACATTTCTAAGAAAACTGGAGGAAAAAGATCTGTTTGCTGTCGGGCATATGTGCCTCGCGTATCTTTTAGGTAAAGGCGCATCGAAGGCATTGCGGGTAAAAATCAACATACCAGTATTGCTAGTTTTATCCATACTACCCGATATAGACATCCTTGGCACATTTTTATTCAATTACAATATACATCGGGGCCCAACACACTCGATTGTGGTGGCAGGACTTGTTTTCATTCCGCTCTTTATCATCTATCGCAAAAAAGCAATTCCTTATTTTTTGGGGTTAGCTTCACATTTCTTAATCGGCGATTTTATCGTAGGGGGACAACTGCAGTTGCTATGGCCGCTTTCACGCTCAAAGTTTGGGCTACATGAACTGGGCTTCCCCCTCATCACAATAGATAGCCGCATAAACGTCGCTTTAGAATTAAGTTTGTTCATAATAGCCATCATGGTGTTAGTTATATCCAAAGACTGGAAGGTCTTCTTTAAAGGTCGTTTATCAAATCTTGTTCTCATAATTCCTACAACTACGGTTCTTCTGCCAAGTACCATTGGCTATCCCTTCACTGATTCACTGCTACTAACAGCACCCGCTTTGGCACTGGCACACATATTCTTCCTTGTGCTCTTCAGTATCGCGATTTTATCCGCACTAATAGCGCTCTATCGACATGGGTTTGGTGAGGGCAACAAAAAGCAACCTGTACAGACACACAGCTAAGCTACATATTTATAAAAAGCCCCTTGTTGACAAGAGACGATTCTTTGGTGCCTCATCCTGCCTTAACCCAGACCTTGGAGGTGCGGTTATGTTTGGTTAGGTGCTTTAGGTGCAACTTTAGGGGTATTGCTTGGTGCAACCGTAACAGCACTGGCTGTAACTGCAAAATACCTGCAACAGAAAAACAACCCAGACCATCAGCCCAAACCCAAGTATAACCTATGGGGATCGTTGATTTCACAGCTGCTTTGCTATTATCATATGTGCACTTTTTTTGATTTTCTTGCAGATACCATAAGTAAGGAGAGGCGCAGAAAACAAGATCTGCAAGTTGTTAAGATCTGCCATGAGCCGGGTCCAGTTAAGAAATGTACTTAAACTCAGAAAAACCCTCCATAAAACAAACAGGAAGCAGATCAAGCGAATAGGGATTGGTGAACTGGATAAAATATAAAACCAAAAATATCCAAATAGTTAGGTACGCCGTTCAGTTGCTGTTTTTCTTCTTGATTCTTTACTTGGCGGTAATTGGCATCTGGAAAGGCGTATTGTTACTTGTGATCTTTGGGATAACCCTTATTTTAGGACGCTTCTTTTGCGGCTGGATATGTCCATTTGGGTTATACATGGATACAATCACTATACTACGCAGGCAGTTAAAAATCCCCTATTGGGCGTTGCCTCAAAAACTCAATCAAGCACTCCACAAAACCCGCTATGTTGTAGCTTTTGTAATTTTTGTAATAGTATTGCAGGGTTTTATTTTAGGCTCAACCAGTTTTTTTGAACTAACAAATTTTGTTTGGCTACGCCCACCGTTTCTGTCCTATACAATTTTTCTTGAACCGCTACAGGTAATCATTTTACCATGGAAACCCCCGTTTGGTGCCCTCTTTGAAATCAAGGGGGTCTACTTCACCTATCCCTATGTGGGTGAAATCTTGATGTATCTGCAGAAAAGCAGATTTGCTCTGTTGCTTGCATACGCCTTTGTTGCGGCTACGTTGGCGTCATCGTTTAAAGTCAGACGCTTTTGGTGCCGCTTCTGCCCCACAGGAATATCATTTGCAGTCATTAACAGGTTTAGACAGTTCAGAGCTCTGCCACTTTTGAGTTTAAGCAAAGATAGCAAGAAATGCACCAAATGCGGGATCTGTAAACGGGTTTGTCCTGTGCAAGTCACCGAAATCTATGAGAAAAAAACAGGAAAAATTATGACTTCGATGTGTATCCTTTGCTTGCGATGTGTTGAAATGTGCCCTGAGCAAAACTGCTTGAGTTTAGGCTACAAACTCAACAAAACCGACAAGCAGTAAATAGTAAACAGCAAAAATTGACCTCAAAACAGGCAACCTATGTCACAAATTAAGAGTTCGAGGTGTAAATGTTCAATTATATAATCAGGGGATTAAAGTGAGGTAAACTAAAAAGGGGGAGCGGGAGTTGTTTTGTTGGGGTTTATGGTCGTCTTCGAAGCATCAAAAGTATAGCTATCCCGACGGCTATGATAGCCAGCAGAGAAGCTAGGCCGAAGCCTAAGACGTAGGTGTCAGTCATCACTGGATCGGATTGAGTGGGTTGGGGTGTTGTTGTACCGTCGCTTATTGAGGCATAGGTTGATGTTTGTGAGCTGTAGTATGATTCTGAACCGGCAAATCTTGCAATTATCTGATAGGTACCCGGAACATTTGGAGCATCCCAGGCAAAACCATATGCACCATTAAGATCACTGGCAGTTTGACCGATCTCGATTAGGTTGCCGTTGGGGTCGATGGCACTCAGCGTTATGGGAACGCCTGTTGCATCGGCTGGGTAGACTTGTTGTTGGTAGAGGTACTCCATGTAGGCCTGCTGGTCGGGGTCTGAGATTGCGGGGACCTCAAATCCTCTGAGTTTTGCTATTTGTTTTGCACCGGCTGATTGGTCAGTTATTGTTCCTCGAATCACCACTTGATTGCCTGCAGCTATAGATGTTAACGGGGCATCCACTTTTAGACTGCTGGGTCCCTTGCCAAAACAGTAAATCAAATCATCATATTCACTTGCCGTAACAATGTAGCCATCAGCTATGGCGATGCCTAAAACCATGTTCTGTATCTTCCAGATCTCATCGCCAGTAGTTGCATTAACTGCGCGTAGATATGAGCCGCGCCACATGGGTTGAGTGGGAGAATGCTCAAAAGAACGTAGGAAAATCTTCCCATCAGACGCATATTTACCGCCGTATCCAACGTCATAGTCACCGTAGGGGCTTTCATGACCAATACCTGAAGCAGTGTAATTCCAGATGTTTACCCCGGTTTTCATGTCGTATGCAAAGACCGTTCCGCCAAGATAACCTGAGTAGAGGTTGCCATATGCATACAAGCTACCCTGACCATACATATCAAAGGCAGGTTGGGGCGCTGTGGGTCCCCATATTAGGTTTCCCGTGTCTAGGTTATATCCCCACCATTGTCGGGTTTCTTTGCTCCAAATGGTGAAGACTCTATCTTCATAGCTTATAGGACCCAAGCTAAACGTTAGGTTGCCGCTACGGGGTTTTTGAATGGTTTTATCATAGACTAGTGAGACACCGTATCCGTGGTTATTGTTTTGGGTGGGTGTTTTATCCGGAAAGGGGCTGAAAGGCACTACATGATAGTCGATGTTGACAAGGGCCACTCTAAAGACGTTACTGCCAGAGCCAAACGATGGGGTGTTATAGAAATCTGAGAGAAACATCTGCTGGGGTACTCGGTCTTCGTCTTGAAGAACACGGCTAAGGGAGGGAAGACCAATTGGTCCGGTTACGTTCATGGTGTAGCCCGAGCGGGGCAAGATATCAGATGCACTCCAGCCAGTTGAGCCGCCGCCGGTGTGGGGGCCGTACTCAGTCCAAGAGGTGTCGTTAACGGCATCGATGGTTGCTCCTGTTCGGGGTTCCCATTGTTGTTGTCCTGTGCCTGTGGGTGAGGGGGGCGGGATGGATTGGCTTGTGTTCCAAGCCATAAATCGGCCGGTGTTTGTGTTGTAGCTGTATAGAAGTATGCTTCCGTCTTGGTCTGTTACGGACATGCCTGAGGGTACGTTTTTGAGGGTTAGTACCCAGTTGCCTGTGTTTGCGTCAAGCATGTACCAGCGGTTTTGTGGGTCGTTTGTTTGAGTCATCCAGAGGTGGTCTTTTACTCCTTCACCGTTAATAGAGGAATAGTAGTAGAGTTGTCCAAAGCTGAGTTGGGGGAAGTTTTGTGCTAGTTCGGGGCCGAGGTTTCCGCCTCCGCCGTTGTCGTAGTATGTTACGGGGTTGTTTAGTCCGTTGTCGGTTCCGTTTTTGTACCAGATTTGCTCG
>JAIRQQ010000007.1 GCA_031256395.1 Nitrososphaerota archaeon | reverse complement strand
AATGAATAGCGCTGCTGAGTCATTATCCTTAAGCGTTGATTAGCCGCTTGAAGCACACGCTCAAAGTAAGCAAGCTGTGCATAGGTTTCAAAATCAAGTCTACCCATGATGCCCTCTTTGCCATTTGCCGCGTCGGATAATTGTTTAACTGCACCATACTCGTGCTCATTTTTCTCAAACTCTAAGGCGGCCCTGCGAAGATCAACAAGCGCAGCTGTTGTTTCGTTTAATCGACTATTGATTGCATCACGATTTACACGCAATTGCTTAGAGTTAAATTCTACAGTTTTTGCTTCAGCTTGCAATTTTTCTAGATCTGGCCGCTCTTTACCCTCTGTTTCGCGTTCCAAACGATCAATATCTTGAGCAAGCAGTGCACCATTTTTTTCATAATCAGCTATCAATTGTTTGAGTTTAGCAAGCTCCCCTTCAGATACAAGCGAAGCAACATATTCCGCTTCATCGGTAAACCCGTTTTCGTGCAAAGCAACAGTATAGTTTGTTTGGGTAGTGTTGTAGAGTTTTAGCGCTTTTTGTTCGTTTGTTGTGCGTTCGTTTAGCAGTGTTCGGGCCGATTCTAAGGCGGATTTAGCATTTACTTTTCGCTCAGTCACAGAAACCCAACTTTTGGAGAGTTCTGCAAGTGCTTTTTCATCTTTATTTTTACGGGTGGTTAATTCAGCTGTAGCTGTTTGTGTTTGTGTTAACAAATCTGTTAGTTCTTTTTCAGCAGTTTCCCACGTAACGTTGGGAATAAATTCAGATAAATCACTGATAAAGCGCTCCAAAAGGGGGACGAGTTCACTTTTTAGCGATTCAGTAGCTAGATTTAGCTCCGCATGTCTCTTTGTTGTGTTCTCAGTTTTTGTTTTAAGCGACAATAGGGCTGTTTGTGCAACTGTTTTTTGCTCAGAGAGCTCTGTAACGGTTGATTGTGTCGCGCAAAGTAGTTCAGGCAATAGAGTTAGTGCTACATCAATAGTTGGTTCAGCTATAAAGGGTGAGATGTCAGTACTAAATCGTGTTATCAGTGTTTCGAGTTCACCCTTTAATCGATTACAGTCTATGGAGGCGGTTTCGCGTTTTGTTTGGGTGTCCTCTTTGACAATTTTTGTTTTTTTGAGTGCTGTTTCGGTAACGGCGGCATCAGATAATTTAGCTGGTGAGGGATGAGTAGTTGAGCCGCAAACAGGACAAGGCGTATCAGCTAATAGACTACCGGCGAGTATGCCTGCTTGGCTACAAAGAAACGCTTCCTCTAACAAACGATATTTTTCATCAACCTCAAGGAATGCATCATGGAGTTGTTTAAATTTGGTTTGTTGGGCTCTTAGGGTGGTCTGTTTGGTTGTGATTGTGGTTAGGTCTGTTTGCAGACTGGATAATTTTGTTTGTTTATCTTGCTGAGTGGTTAACTCTGTTGTTATTTTGTCATATTGCGCTTGGTAATCATCAATGGAGGGTAAATTTTGCAGTTCCTCATATAGGGTAATTAGGTCGTTTTGTGTTTGGTAGAGATTGGTTTGTTTGTTTATAATTTTTTTGTGTTCGGTTTTTAGGGTTGTTAGGCGGGTTTGGGTTTGGGTTGTGTTTTCCCATTCTTTTAGCAGATTATTAAACGCGGTTTGTGCGCTCTCAAGGGGCGGCAGAGCGTCAAGTGTTATGGTTGCTTGTTCTAATTCGGTGTTAGCGCTGATTTTTTGTGTCTGTGCAAGGTTAAGTGCCGCTGTTGCATCGGTGTATTCATCTGTTGCTTTTTGTGCATAATCGGCTATGGGTTTTACTTTGTGCAGTGCTATTTCGCCGCGTGTTATTCGTGTATTTGTTTGTACGATATCCTGTGCTTTTTGTTTGTGTACTTGAAGGTCTTGCTGCACTTTAGCGAGATCAAAAAAGTTTTTGTAAAGACCCTCGGCTATGACCAGAGCCGCGGCGAGTTCACGTGCTTGTTTACTATACGCATCAAGCTGAGTATCGGCGCTTAACAAATCGGCCTTATCAGAGTTTATTTGTTGATCCCATGCACTAAATTGTTCACTGCGTTGGTAAACATCAACATTGTAGCGGGCAAAGTTGTGGAGAATTAGAGTGCGTTCTGCCTCTTTTTGTTTAACGCGCTCTTTGAGATTTTCTTGGAATTGTTTTAGGGCTTCGGTGTCAAATATGCGGCGCAAAATCTTTAAACGCTCATCAGTGTTACTTTGGAGAAACCGAAGAAAATCATTCTGCGCAATCATGACAATTTGCGCAAACTGGTCACAATCAAGCCCCACAATATCGGTAATATGCTGCCTAATATTGCTGTTACCACTAAGCAGGGTACCATCGGGTAGGATGAGATCGGCGTCTTGGCCTTTTTCTTTTATGGTACGCTTGATTTTGTAGTGTTTGTTGTTAGAGGAAAATTCGAGTTCGACGCATGTTTTGGTTTTTTCTTTTGCAAAATCCGAGCGAAGCATCTGGGGTTTATCGCGGGTGTTACTGCTGGCCGCCCCAAACAGCGCAAACGAGATGGCATCAAAAATGGTTGTTTTACCCGCCCCGGTTTCACCCGTAATTAAATACAGCCCCCTAGTGCCAAGCCTCGTGAAATCGATGGTTTCGGTACCGGCATAGGAACCAAACGCACTCATAGTTAGTTTTAGAGGCTTCATGGGACAGACTCCTTGGTTAGCAATTCTTTTACAATTTTAGATTGTTCGGGATTCATTGTACAACCACATATAGCCAAAAAGAATTCACTAAACAACTCACAGGGTGAGAGCTGATTGGGTTGAGTCAAATTTCGGTATACTGAGTAATCGCAGTTTGTTCGGGAATTCTCAAATCTAAAAGTCATAACACGAGGATAGACACTGCGGAGTTTTTCCATCGGATCAAGAATTTCCTCTTCATCTGTTAACACAACATATAGATAATCGTCTTTGTTGATTTGTGAAACGAATGTAGGGCTCATCAAATCCGCTAGTTTGCCCTTAATTTCACACACATCATGCATGGGAACCAAAACAAGTTTTTTTGTGGTCACATTACTTTTTTGATTTAACTCTACAAGTAGCACCGATTTGGTTTGTCCAATCTCAGATAGGGAATATTTTAGGGGGGATCCTGGATAGCAAATATGTTCCACGCCAACTTTTTGTTCACCATGCAAATGACCCAATGCAACATAATCAAACTGGGCAATTAACCCTGTACTAATTGCATCTAGTCCACCCACAGGAGTTAGCTCAGAGTCACATCTAATAGGCACAACCCCGGATTTAGTGAAAAATTGATGTGACACAAGAACATTACGTGCACTATAATCAATATCAGCGCATCTAATTACTGCCTCCAATGCATCAGCATGGGTCTCAATTTTGTGTTCACCAAAAAAACTCGATACCGATAAGGGTTTGATGAAGGGCAAAAGCCAAAAGTTTAGCTCACCATACCCATCAGTCAGCGTTACTTTTTGCAAACTACCGCTAAATGACCCACAGAGAAACAATTGCCTATCAGATAGCAGACGATTGGCATAGGAGATCCGCTCAGGCGAATCATGATTACCTGAGATAAGCAAAACAGCCACATTTGTGTGTGCAAGCTCGGTTAGAAAATCATCAAAAACACGTATAGCCTCACTCCGAGGAATAGCGCTATCATAAATATCACCCGCAATAACCACGGCATTAACTTGCTCAGATTTTATGTAGCGGATTATTTGTTCAAAAACATGTTTTTGTTCCTCAAGCATAGAAAATCCATGAACACTCTTACCAATATGAAGATCTGACATATGCAAAAACTTCATAGAAGAACACCTGCCCGGCCTATAGCGTTGGTCATATTTAGATTATAATTCGTTGACTGGATTTTAGTGTCCCTTTGTAACATAAGATAGGCACTATTGAGCGGAATGTGAACTAACAACAATTGAATAATTTTTAGATACCTATGGTAGAGTGTTTTGAACAGCACAGTGCACCCCTTGGAACACATTCGATAGCCAACTACACGAAGTTAACTCCTTTATTAACAGTATTACAACAACCCAATATATTTGGTAAACAGCAGTTCATAAACAAAACTCGTAAGGTGGAGCTGGCCCAGTGTTGTTGGCGTTTGTGTAATAACACACATATTTTTAAAACAGCTAAGCGCCAATATCTAGTGTACTCTATGAATTCACCAAAAATTGGAGCCATATCCGGAATTAGTGCACCAATAGTCGCAATCATCTGCATTCTATGGGCCATTACGACTTATCCTGCATTTAGCTGGACCAACAACGCCCTAAGTGATCTGGGGGTTGTACCGGGCGTAACGCAGTGGCTGTTTAATGGCGGTCTCTGTATCGCAGGAGGTTTGGTTCTGATTTTTACAATATTTGGTCTGCACCACTATGTAAATAAAACCTTGATTGGCAGAGCAGGCTCTTGGATTTTTGGTGTTGCATCAATAATGTTAGTTTTGATTGGAATATTTAATGAGAGCTTTGTGTCCGTTCACTTTATAGTTGCAGTAGCATTCTTTATTTTGGTATCCACCTCTTTATTCATCTTAACCAGCCATTTTTACCAAACCCGCCAATACACTATAACCAGTTTTACTGCAACCATAGCAATCATAGCAACGCTACCATGGATATTACAACTCATCCTACCCTATGTATCAAATGTAGCAATCCCCGAAACAATGTCAGCACTAGCAATCTCTACATGGACAATCGGCCTCTCCACAAAAATCCACAAACCAACACAAAACCCAAACAACCCTGTAACCAAAGAGCCAAAATGTTAGCGATCAAAGTTTAAAATCCTGATACAGTTGTGCACAACAGTACGAGGAGAACATTGTTTTGTAGCCGTTTTTTTTGGCATATTCTATGACTTCAAGGCTTGGAAATGCTATGGCATCAACTCCTGCTTTGAGTGCAAGTACATCAGTTTGAGTACGGTGTTTACCTTTGGGACGCATACACCCCAAAGCCAAAGGGGTATGAGGAAACATTGTTCGTGCAACAGCAACTGTTTTAGCAATATCCATGGGGTGCGGGGGTGGGATTTGAGCCATTTCTGTGCCAGGAAGGGGCATAAACGCAATGATAACAAGGGCAACAGGGTTGAGTGTTTCTTTGATAATTTTTAGAGCATTATATTCACCCTCAAGTTTACCCCCGTGTAACCCAACAATAACATGCGGAATCACCCCAAGTTGTGCATCACGGAGGGATTTTAGTGAAGCCCGGTAATCTTGCAGGGTAAGGTTTGTGTTGAATACGGTTTGGATCGTTTTTTGGGATCCAAGAACATCTATTAAGGCGGCATCTATGCCTGTTTGTTTTAGTAAAACGGCAGATTGTTTTCCAATAATACCTGTGTGAACAAACACTGACAAGCCCAGTTCATGCTTAAGTTGCCCCAAAACAGCCCCAAACTTATCAAGCGGCACTGACCCATCCATCAGACAGCCACCACTAACAAGCATACCCTTTACGCCAGCCACTTTAAGCTTCAAGCCCAGTGTGTAAAGGTCTGGGGGCGAAATTACGGGATACATAGTTCGAAGTAATAGTCCGTTACAATGTTTACAGTTTAATGCACAAGTGTTTCCAGTTATTGAAATCGTAGAAAACACCTGAGAAGAACTACACAAATGCGCATTTTTATAGTATATAAAACTGGGTGCATAGAAGCGAGTAACAGAACTTGACGGGTTGATATAACCTACATCCAAAAGCGCGCACAGATCAGATTGATTTAGGCCCCAGACAACGTCAGCAGTAAGACACACCATAATTTTAAAAGAACACACAAATCACCTTAATAACTTATGGTCATAATATCAACACACAAACGGTCATCTGCTTCCTGAAAAAATAAGGATTGCTATCTATTGAACATCAACAAAATTTGTACAAAAACTTAAGTATAATGATATAGAATATAATATGCTATTTAAAGAATAAACTGCCAGCGCATGAAAGAAGGCCCGCACTATGACAAATCAAGATCACCCGATTACAATTAGCCCCACAGTATTAACTGAATTCGGACTTAGTTTTTGTCAAAATGAAAGCAAGCCATTTAGCAAAAAACGGAATTTCATTATAGGACCTAACGGAGGCGGGAAAACTCGACTGCTAAACGCAGTATAGCAGACTAGTTTAAATTTTGCGTTATGCTATTGTGTTGTTATGACGTATAGTGTAGATTTTCGAGAAGCAGCCATA
>JAIRQQ010000104.1 GCA_031256395.1 Nitrososphaerota archaeon | reverse complement strand
TGTTTTTGTCTTTTTCTTTTAGGTGGTATCTGCAGTGAAGATTTTGGCAAGTCATATTGTCTGTTTGTCTTGGACGTGTCATGCTTGTACTTAATGTAAAAGAACTATATTAACAAATCTGTATTAGGACACTGCCAAATTATCATCCGAAAACACACCCGCTATGGTCAGCTTTAATCCGCTTAGCAGAACCCAGAGCTCTTGCAACACTTCGCTTCTACTGTTCCAAAAACATACGCCACAATTTCCCCATTATCATGATTTATAGCATGCCACAACCAGCAGGTGTTTTTTTGCAATACACCCTGCCCCACATCTCATCCATCTCAAGATGAATTGTGAGTGACCCGGTGAGGTTTTTGTATTTGGGGTTTAGGTTGGTTTGGAATTTTTCTGTTTTTTTAAAACCGACATAACCGTGTTTTGACTAATGCCCAAGACGCGTGAAATGTCACGTATGCCGCTGCCGTTTAGGGACATTTTTATTATCATTTGTTTGGTTTGGGGTGTGGCTCCACTGTTTTTGTATGTGGTTTGGAAGGTTTTTCCACAAGAATTACATCTGCACCTTGGAGTTCCATTTGTTGGCTGTATGCCCATTTTTACTACGTTTTCACTTCTACAATGTATGCATTTTACAGATACGTTTACCACAACTAATCACAAGATAACAGCCACATTTCACTTATAAACTAGTTTAAGTCATGACCCCAATCTGCATCCGGCGGTCAGCCAAGCCGAAATCGCCGTCTTCTGCGAACTATCCAAGCAAGGCCTAACCACAGGGATAACGACACAAAAAATGCTCATCCTCAAAGCGACCTATCCCGATTTTTGTTGGGCGCAACAAAAGAAAGCAGTTTATCTATATGGTAATCCAGTACACCAGAAAAACAAGGCTGAGCGGTGTGATGCCGAGATTGATGAACTGCTGGAATTGCATGGCTGGAAGGTCTTACGCATCCCCTATGACCCTCCATTGACTCAAGAGATGTTGCAGCCGATTGTGGTTCAGCTTCGAAACTTTCTTGGTGTAGCGTAAGATTTAAATCTATATAGTGAATAAGCCAGGTTCGGGGTAACGAGTGCCTGTGAAGCGACCCGCCAAGTAAATTCAACATACGTAAGGCTAAACTTTGGGGTCAGCCAAGTAGGAATAGTATTACCCCGTTTCTTATAATCCATACGGCTTGCAATTGAGTAATATACAAACTATTTCTCTAACAGTGCATGATTTAGTTTTGTTTATCTGCATTATTTAAAAAATATTTTTGAATTATGTTTTGTTTTACTCATATTTTATGTTGATGGCGCGAAAATAGGGTCATTTTTTTTATTGACTTATTCCAATATGTCAATAAACGCTAAACAATACTCAGTCAACCGTGTTCCTTTAGCAGAAAAACCAAAAACACCCGCCGCCACCAGCGCACAAATAAAGCCAACACCGCGATGCTGAAATCGATGAATTACTTGAGCTGCGCGGTACAACTCAAGCGATTCCTTACGCAATAGAATAAAATTTAAATGCAAATGCGCAGTTAAACAGTATGGGTGAGGCATTTCTGTAATGCCGCCATTCATTCTTAACCAAAAATAGATACGAGACCAACAGCTTTTCATAGCGGCAAACCAGAAACGCCTCACTCAAAGTTTCTCCGCGGCAATAATACCCCTAAACCCGCGGTCTCTCTTTTTTAACGACCCAGCTCACAACCCACATGCCCAGCACTGTTTATGGCAAATTGGTGTATATCAAACGGTTTTTTGCTAAATGATTTAAATGGGACGATGGAGCAGATATTTTGGGTGAGGACTTCTATATCGACACCTCATCACAAACGTCTTCAGAGAACAGAGTTGCGTTTTCACTGTTTTTTCGCAACCCGATATAGAAATACCTCACCTGACTTTCTTCTTAGACATGACTGGGCAAACTTTTAATCCGTTACGACTCATTCACTAGTTGGTGAGAGGCCGGGAGCTGTCTATACATGTTGCATCATTTTCACCTAATGACCAATATCGTTATAGATAGAGCGTAGGACAGCTCCCCCTTCTTGCCACCTCCACAACGTTTAGGCATAAACCTACTGTATCCTGCGATAAACAACACACTGGGTGACGAGTGCCTGTGAAGCGCCAAATCAACCAAATAAACAAGTCATACACACCTACGTCAAAGTTCGTGGGCTTTCAGTTCTCGGCGCGGAGTAGGAACAGCATCACCCAACTTCTCTAGAGCAGTTTATCTTCTTTTCTGCACCAAAAAACATCAGCAAAGATTCGGGTTGTTTGAGCGTTTTCTGTTTTTGAACAAGCCTTAAATCATTAGACAACCCTAAACGCAATGGGTGAAGAGCGCCTGTGAAACCACCAGCAAGTCATAGTGCATATCTCTATCAATACACCGCTGGAGGAGAGTAGGAACAGCATCACCCTTTCAAATATGTTGCATCCCGTGTTTTTAGCCAAAGCTTAAATCTTCTCTGCACAACTCCAAGCGGGTGACGAGCGCCTGTGAAGCCCCAAAGAAACATGTCTATCCGACGATGTATGAGCTAGATGAGGCCAAGTAGGAACAGCATCACCCAACTTAACTTTTTCTTAACTTGTCAGACCCGCATTTGACTAAACCTTAAATCACAAATACCATAAACACAGCACACGTGGGTCTGTTAGGCCTCGCTTTCCCCTCAATACCCCATGACCAATCACCAGAGACCAAACAGACCCACCACACCAACCTACTTAGCGCTAAAAACCAAACCAAAAGAGTCGTCTTTAGACATCTTTGTTAGCGATATATGCCACCACAATCACGGTCGAAATGGGCGGGATATTGCAGCTTGACGGCCTCAACGTGACCCACAACAAAGACACCCCCGGACAAGGAGTAAAGATTTTAGGTACGCTCACCCTATCCAAGGGAGAGCTTAGCTTGACCCACAATGTTATTTTTTACTTTTTGGCATAGTTTGATGTTGTTGTAGGGTGTTGTGTTCTCCGCATTTTTTGTTGTTAACGCATTTATATTTGTTAACGCATTTATATAATTGAGCGGCCCTTCTTTCTGATTGTTAACGCATTTATATAATTGAGCGGCCCTTCTTTCTGAAGGGCCGCGATGGTTAAAATAACCATCAAAAACATTCTGTTGTCTGAACAGAATTGGGAGCAGTTAAA
>JAIRQQ010000097.1 GCA_031256395.1 Nitrososphaerota archaeon | reverse complement strand
TGGACAAAACAAAGAAACTAAAAACGAGCTAAACACATACCCCCAAATTAATATAACAAAGGGGCAGGTTGTTGAATACTATATTAAACTAGCACCTAAATTTCTTCCCCTAATCGCTAATCGTCCCCTAGTTCTAACCCGCTACCCTGGGGGTGTAGCTGGCCCTAAGGGTTTTTTTGCAAAAAACGCACCAAAAGGCACCCCCAACTGGATTAAAACCACTCCCATCTATTCCAACTCAACCAAACGCAACATCAACTATATTCTCTGCAATGACCTAGACACTTTGATTTGGCTGGCCAATCTCGCCGCACTTGAAATTCACATGCCCTTCTCCACCACAAACAAGCTAACCCACCCCGATATGCTCTTCTTTGACATCGACCCTGAACCACCCGCAACCCTCCAAGAGGCCGCCGAAGTTGCGTTGCTTCTAAAAGATAAACTCACCGACCTAGGCCTAACCCCCTTTGTGAAAACCTCCGGCAAAAAAGGCCTCCACATCATTGTACCCATAGAACCCCGCTGGGAATTTGAACAGACCCGAGCATATGTACACCACCTTGGCATCGAATTAGCCAAAGAAAACCCCCTAGTTGTCTCCGAATTCAAAGATACAAAAACCCCCGGCAAAGTCTTTGTGGACTATCTCCAAAATTCCCTCATGCGTACCATGACCATTCCCTACAGTCTACGTCCCACACCCACCGCAACCATTTCAACTCCTCTCCAATGGCACCAAATCCAAAAGGGCCTCTCTTCTTTGGATTTCAACATCTATAGCGTACCTAAGCTCAACGATAACCCCTGGCAAGACCTGCTCAAACAACAAAAACCCCTACTCTAACTCATCAGCAACCTTAAAAGCAAACTTTTCAGGTTCATAGTTGTCTGTGATAGTATGCAGTATCGTTATGTTCCTAAAAATGGTGATTTGTTATCGGTGCTTGGCTTTGGGTGCATGCGGCTCCCCCTCAAAGATAACGCTGTTGATGAGTCTCGTGCGATTAACCAAATCCGTTTAGCCATAGACAACGGAGTGAATTATATCGATACTGCCCTGCCCTACCACCAAGGGGCAAGCGAAAAAATTCTAGGCAAAGCCCTCCAAGACGGCTACCGCAACCAAGTTAAAGTTGCAACCAAACTCACCCCCTTTATGCTCCAAAAACCCGAAGACATGCAAAAAATGCTCAACAAACAGTTAGAGACACTTCAAACAGATCACATTGACTACTATCTGCTCCATGCCCTAGACGAGTCCTATTGGGAAAAAATGCAGACCTTTGGCGCACTGAAATTTCTAGAGCAGGCCCAAAAAGACGGCAAAATCATTAACCAAGCCTTCTCCTTCCATGGCTCACTTACAACTTTTAAAGAAATTGTTCAAGCCAACGACTGGGCTATGTGCCAAATCCAATACAATTACCTCGATGAACAACTCCAAGCAGGTACCGAGGGCCTCCACTTTGCAGCTGCGCATAAACTTGCGGTTGTGGTTATGGAACCTTTGCGGGGCGGTGGATTAGTCCAAAAACTACCCTTGGATGCCAAACAAATCTTCGATACGGCTCCTATTAAGCGAAGCCTAGCTGAGTGGGGTTTGCGCTGGGTTTGGAACCACCCCGAAGTAACGGTTGCACTCTCAGGCATGAATGATGAAACCCAAGTGACTGAAAACCTAAAAACCGCCCAAGTAGCATTACCCAACACCCTAACCCCCAATGAATTAGATCTAATTACTCGTGCCGCTGAAGCATATCGGCGGCTCCTAAGAGTTAACTGCACGGGTTGCCAATACTGTCTGCCCTGCCCAAGCGGTGTAAACATACCCAGCAACTTTCAAGCCTACAATGACCTTTCCCTTAACAGCGATCCCCTGCCCGCCCTCAACATATACAATCTCTTTCTCAAAGGCATACTAACCGGTGTTCGCGCCGATGCTGCGCTTTGCAAAAAATGTCTGCAATGCATCAAACGTTGTCCACAACACATAAACATCCCCGAAAAACTCGTTCACGTCACAGAGACAATAAACCAAGCCACAGCAAACAAACCCTTTGACAAGGATCAGTAAAGAAAAATCTAACCAGTTGACGGCGCTACTCTTTTCTTTCTATCTGTTTTTCGTTTCTTTTTATGTTCATCAGTGTTTTTTGTAATTACTATACTTTTGTAGTAATTTTTATATTAGTAAATAGTTGTAGTAATGAGGTGGAAATAATGACTTCGGTAATTATAACGAGACATTCACAGGTCACCATACCTAAAGAGATACGTGAAACAGTTGGGTTGTCTGAGGGCGATAGAGTAAAAATGAAAGTAGTGGACGGTAATAAAATATTGATTGAGAAAACAAACGAAGACGTTTGGGAAGACTGCACAAACTTTCTGCCTGAGGACTTTGAAAAGGTGCTCGCGGCTATCCGTTCTGATTCTACAAGCAGATTTAAACGGCTTGGTCTGATTCCATGATGCCCATAGCGGAGTTGCAAACAACCGCCAAACTTCTATCAGTATTTGTCGATACCTCTATACTTGTAGATGTGGATAGAGGAAAGCAAGATGCAATCGAGTTATGTAAGCAATTAACCCTTACCAATAGTGCATACATAAGCACGGTAAGTGTCTCCGAAATTCTGACCGGTTCATACCTGCGAAAGGATTATGTTGTTGCAGTAAAAAAAGCCGAGAAGATCCTTGATCAATTCTGTTGGGTCCCTCTAAACGGTGACGTAGCTAAGCTTGTAGGCGAGTTCAACGCATACTTGATTGCAAAGGGACAACCAATAGAATACCAAGATGTAGCAATTGCCGCCTCATTTATTTTGAAGGACTGTGATGTTTTGTTGACTGAAAACAAAGATCACTTTGAGCGGTTGCCAAACCTAAACGGTAAAATTATGACGCCTAAAGAATTATGTCAGAAACTGTTAATAGATGTAAGCTAAGTGATGTTTTGCTTGTTTTCTAAGTGACATTTTGAAATATGATAACCTTCAAAAAGGTTACTTTTCATATTATTTTGATGTTTTTGGAGATGTGTTTTTGGATTTAGAACAAGAGGTACCGTCGCAAATCAAAAAAGTTAGTGCGCCGGTGTCTAATCGCTCGATTTGGTCGGGTGCGGTTACAATTGGTTTAGTTAATGTACCTGTCAAGTTGTATGCGATGGTTTATGATAAGGGGGTGTCTTTTCGGTTTCTCCACAAACCCGATGGGCAACCCATAAAGTACGTTAAGGTATGTGCTAAGGAAGATAAAATCATACCTTGGAATGAGATTGTTCGCGGCTATGAAGTCAGCAAAGACAAGTACGTACTCTTTGAGCAACAGGAACTTGTTGCTGTTAGGCCTGAGTCTGATAAACGTGTCCGCATAAGCAAGTTTGTTGACTATTTCTCGGTTGATCCTGTCTATTTCGAGCGTACCTACGCCCTTTTACCTGATAAGAGCCAAGACGCCTACAGTTTATTGCTAAATACCCTTGAGCAAACCAACAAGGCAGGTGCTGGTCGCATAACTCTGCGCACTAAAGAATATCCCGCCCTGCTCCACACCTACAAAGGAGCTTTAGTGTTGACTACTCTGCGCTACGCCTACGATGTGGCTGATCCCCACGATTTTGAGGCCCTCCATGGGTTGGTTGCACCACAGAAGGCAGAATTGGATTTGGCCATAAAAATTGTCTCCGATCTCTCCGGAGACTTTGACATAGCCGAGTTCGAAGACACCTACCAACAGCGCATCCAAGACTTGGTTAACAAAAAACTCAAAGGCGAAACAATCAGTATACAACCCCCTCCTAAAACCGAAGCCAAAAACCTCATGACAGCATTGCACGAGACGCTAAAACAGCTGGAACAAACATGACCCGCCATATCTACAAACCCATGCTAGCAAAAGCCCTCTCCACAGCGTTTTCTGATACCCATTGGCTCTTTGAGATCAAATGGGATGGATTTCGAGCCATAGCCTATGTGGAAACTCCTTTTAGCTTAAAGAGCCGCAACGGCAAAGAACTAAAAAACACTTTTCCTGAACTTACTGAACTCACCCATCTAGCTGATAGCAACATAGTGGTGGATGGTGAAATCATTGCAATGCAAAACGGCAAACCCGACTTTCAAGCCCTGCTAAAACGCGGTCAAACCACTCCAGAGAAACAAACCCCGAACTCAGCTGTGATGGTTTCGGTGGTCTACATAGTTTTTGATATCTTGGAAAAAAACGGTCAGATACTTACCAATTTGCCGCTTGTAGAGCGTAAAAAAATATTGCAGGCTTCTCTTAGAGAAGGCCGCCATGTTCTTCTATCAGATTTTATCGAAACCCAAGGCCAAGCCTACTACCAACTAACTCTAAAGGAAGGCTTAGAGGGGGTTGTGGCAAAACAAAAAAATAGTTTCTATGAAGAAGGTCTGCGAACTGGGAGCTGGCTTAAAATTAAGCGGCTAAAAACCTGTGATTGCATAATTTTTGGCTACACCCAGGGCAATCAATCCCGAGCCTCAACCTTTGGTGCTCTATTGATTGGTGTGTATGATTTACAGGGCACCCCGGTTTATTTGGGCAAGGTTGGTACGGGGTTTAGTGCGCAAATGCTTAGCCATCTGTGTGACAGATTTGAAAAAATAACAACTTCGGTGGTTCCTTTCAAAGCGGCGTCTCGAGAGGTTATAACGTGGCTAAAGCCCCTTCTTGTCTGCGAGGTTTGCTATCAAGTTTTGACCCCCGATACCAAGTTGCGGATGGCACGATTTCAACGCTTAAGAGAAGATAAACTCCCTGCTGAGTGTACACTAAACCAGTTGCTTGAGGCAAACCCATGAATATAGCACCCCATCCATCGCTTTCTGAGTATGTGGCTAAGCGAGATTTTGAAAAAACCCCTGAACCTCTAAGCGGCCAAAAAAAGAGTGCTGATCTTATCTATGTTATTCAGGAACATCATGCTCGGCGGCTTCACTGGGATTTACGCTTAGAAAAAGAGGGTGTGCTCAAAAGCTGGGCCATTCCCAAAGGCATCCCCGAAGCTCCCAAGATTCGTCACTTAGCCATCGAAACCGAAGACCACCCCTATGACTACGCTGCCTTTGAGGGTACTATTCCCCAAGGCCAGTATGGTGCAGGGCTCGTTAAAATCTGGGATAGCGGACGCTACACCCAAAAAGTATGGGAACAAGACAAAATTGAAATCAACCTGTCGGGACAGCGTCTGCATGGCAATTATGTGCTGGTCCGTCTCAAAAAATCTGAGAACCAAAAAAACTGGTTAATACTCAAAGCCAAAGACACCTAATTTTGATCTTTAGATGTAGGTTGGGCTGTAGTTGTTTGACTACCATAACACTAATCTGCACGAAAAAAGTAGAGTTGGCTAAAGAGATGTTAAACTACACAGGTGATTGAATGTTTTTTATGCAGATTCAGCAGCATGGTGACAATTTTTCTTATCTGGTGGCTGATGAGAAAACCCAAGAAGCCGCAGTAATTGATTCAAGCTATAACGCTGATGTAATAATCAAAATTGTAAAAGACAAAAATTTTATCCTCAAATATCTAATCAACACTCATGGTCATTCTGATCACACAGCGGGTAATGCGGAGCTTTGTTCTATATTTGGAGCAAAAATAGCGTCTCATACACAATCCAACCCTGCTGGTGATATTTCCCTCGAAGATGGTGAAACATTAACCCTTGGCAAAATACCGCTAAGAGTAATCTATACACCCGGTCATACCCCTGATGGTATATGCCTCCTAGTTGACAATCAAAAACTCTTAACAGGTGACACTTTGTTTGTGGGTGAATGCGGCCGAACAGACTTACCTGGCGGTAACGCAAAGAGCCTCTATGATAGTCTCTTCAATAAACTCATGAAACTAGACGATAATATCGAAGTTTACCCCGGACACGATTACGGCACTGCACCTTTTTCAACTATTGGCACCGAACGCAAAACAAACTATGTGCTTCAACCCCGCAACCTTAGCGCCTTTCTTGACTTCATGAGCCAAACATAGCAATGTATTGGAAACCTTTTATCACCTCAGTAGTAGCGCGGTTGGTGACATAAGCTTCTATCCCTGTTTGAGGCTAACATTTTCAATAATCTAGAGCGCTAAATCCCGTCATTTTTTTTGGCTTCTGATCTGTACTTTGGATTACGTGGTCTTTTTGTTAAAAATGCTTAAAAGCCACCAAACGTGTATAATTTTAGTCATAAAATTTCCTATAGTCAACTGAGTTTTTATGTGCAAGTTTCCTTGCAAGCAAAACGATTGGTGCCAAGTTGCTTGTCTATATGTGGTGCAGTTGGAAATTTTTCTGTTGATAAAGCGCTGAGCAAAGCGGTCACTTGAGATACTTTTTTATGCGCCTACTGAGTTGGACTAGTAGTCATCTGTGAGAGCAGGTGAAAAATAAAATTTTAAAGGGCTTATTAAATGAAGGCTGTAATGAAAAACTGCTTTACCTATCTGGGAAGAGCACAATTTCTAAACCCTAAGGCTTTGTTTTCATCACTAAATCATTGTCAGCCTATGTGCTCTATTGCGTTTTGTAATGCAGAAAGTGGACTTTGGATCACCCATGCTGTTGTTTTTTGAAATAACCTCTATAGTATTGCTGTCAGTTCTGCTTTTTTGGACAGTATACAACGGATCCATTATTTATGTGGGCATAAAAAACAAGCGAAAACTCCAAAATACCTCTGACTCAAGCGGCACAGCTGAGGAACTTCCAACTTTTTCAATAATTGTTCCCACCAAAAATGAAGAATCAGTAATTCAGCGTTGCCTTGTCAGCATCATGAATATTGATTATCCCAAAGATAAACTCCAAGTAATAATAGTTGATGGCAACTCTGTGGATAACACCTATAGCATATGTGAAAAAATCAGCCAACAATACCCCAACAACATCAAAATTATCCGTGAACAAACCACCACTGGAAAACCTGCCGCTCTCAACTTGGCCCTAACATATGCCACCGGCGATATAGTGTGCGTCTTTGACGCTGACAGCCTGCCGGAAAAAAATGTCCTCTCCAAAGTCGCCTCCTACTTCAACGATAAACAACTCACCGCCCTCCAAGGTATGACAACCTCAATTAACGAAAAAAGTAACATTCTCACACGAGTTATCGCCTCCGAAGAAAAAGCTTGGTTCCAAATGCTTATGAGCGGCCGAGAAAAAATGCGCCTATTTGTCCCTCTAAACGGAAGTTGCCAATTCATCCGACACACCGCACTAACTGAAATGGGCGGTTGGGATGAAAACTCGCTCACCGAAGATGTTGAATTAGCTGTTCGGCTTGTAGAGAAAAATCGCCTCATAAAATATGCCTCAGATGTCTGCTCAGGACAAGAAACACCCTCAACACTTAGAAGCCTTGTCAAGCAAAGAATTCGATGGTACCGTGGATACATGGAAACTGCCCTAAAATACGGCCGTCTCCTTGACAGTATTAACAAACGAACCGTAGATGCCGAGATTTCTCTTGCAGGCCCCTTTATGATGGTGGTCTCATTACTAAGCTACATCAACTGGGCTTTAGTTGCTATCTTTTTCTCTCAGAGCACTCCTATCTTAAACTTTACTGGTCTAGTTATTGCATTGACCGCGGTTTCATTGGTCACTATTGGAATTGGACTAACAACATCTGAGAAACCTATCAAACCTAAAAACCTCCTCTGGATACCTTTTGTCTATATTTACTGGCTTGTTCAGATGTTTATTGCCTGTTGGGCATTTCTAAAACTGGTGTTTAGAAGCAAAAGAGACTGGACCAAAACCACGAAAACCGGTGTAGCTGCCCCCAGAGATCCTTCAAAACAAGGCTTTTTTTCCTAAGTATTTACTAGTCGGCCAAAAAATACTCTGATGATTTTATCAGTTTGACAGATTAACACAGTACACCTCTGCCTATAATGCGTTTATTGATGTAACTAATTGGCTGTGTGCCTAAAATACAATTAAGCTTGGGTTTGTGGATGCCGTGTGTTTATTTCTTACTCAAATCTAACATCAGATACACAATATCATCATTTGGATTGTTGTAGTAGGGCTCTACCTCGATAAATCATAGTTTTCGATAAAGCTATAGAGCATCCCGTATTGAAGAGGCCATATCTAATAACATATAACCCTATCCAATGCTTTTAGCCTCATCGATGATCTTTTCTGCTAACGCTTGTCCGATACCTAATCTTCTAACTGAGATGGTCTACTGTATAATCATGACTTTAACCTAATACATTCGATTTAACTGAAACGGGCGGACAAACGTCTTTACGGGTTCATCTCAAACTTGGTTTATCTCTTTTAGCATACTTCCAGTTTGGTAGCCTTCTAAATCGAGTGTGACATACAAAAACCCCAGTTGTTTGAGTGATTGGGTTACCTTATCTACCACGTCTGTATCAAAGAATAAATGCTGTTCTTGTGTGTCGACTTCGATGCGTGCCAAGTTGTTATGGTCTCTGACCCGAAGTTGTTGTATAGGCACTATAGTCTTGATGGCTTGTTCAGCTTGGTTGATACGGTTGAGTTTTTCTGCGGTTATGGGTTGATTGAAGGATATGCGTGTTGCTAGGCATGATAATGCAGGTTTATTATGGCTGCTTAACCCCAAAGTTTTGGCGGTTTGGCGGATTTCTGTTTTGGTAAATTGACATGCGGCCCAAGGGCTATAGACATCTTGTGTTTCCTGTACTGCTTGATAGCCTGGCCGGTGGTCCTGTAGGTCGCTGTGGTTTGTTCCCTCAAACACTGCTCTAAACCCATATGAGTGTGCGAAGGCGAGTAGTTTTTGAAGGAGTTCTTTTTTACAGTAATAGCACCGGTTTGGCGGATTTTTTTGGAAGTTTGGGTTTTGCAGTTCCTCGGTTTGGATGATGTGGAGTGGAATGCCTATGTCTTGTGCGGTTTTTTTTGCGTCTTGGAGTTGTTCATCTGGATAGGTTGCGGATTGAGCGATGACGGCAATGGCTTTTTCTGTTAAAACTTGGCAGGCAAGCGCGGCTAGGGTGGCGCTATCAACACCTCCCGAGAAGGCGATAACTGCGCCGTTTTTGCCTTTGTCTGCTATGTAGCTTTTGAGTTTCTCTACCTTTTTGTTATCGAGTTGTTCCATGCCATCGCCTATTATGGGGTGTTTGAGACTTTTTTTTGTGCTTGAGTGAGTGCTAAATCTATGAGTTCTCGTAGGGGTTGGTTGGTTTTTTCTGCTAGGTGTTTTAGGTCTTGGTATTCGGGTTTTATGCGGATGATTTCGCCTTGGGCGTTTTTGGAGATTTTAATTTTTATGGTTTCTTTGTTGCCCAAAACTGTTAGATCCATTGTGATTATTTCGCGGCTGGTTATGTGGCGTTGGCAGTAGTGAATTCTTACTCCCAAGGTGCCAGTTTCTGCTATGAGTACCTCTGAGAGATGAGTCGTGTCTTTTTTATCGGCGATGACTTTGATTAGTTGCCCGGGGCGACTCTTTTTGGTGACTGTTGGGATTACACTAACATCTTTGGCGCCTTCTTTTAGGAGTTTTTCTATGGTGTAGCCTATGATTTCTCCTGACACATCATCAAGGTTGGTTTCTAAAACTGCAATCTCATCCTGCTCACTCTCTTGATTGGTTGGGACGGTGCCTAGGGTGAGTCTTAGAGGTGTGGGTGTTTGGGGAAATTCTTTGGTACCAGCCCCATATCCTATTTTTTGGGGTGTTAGTGCGGGGTAGAATTGGATGGGTTTAGCTTCTAGGTTTACTAGGAGTGCAACTCCTGTGGGTGTTGCTAATTCTTCTTCGATGGGTCCGCCGTGGAGGGGGAAATTTTTGGACTGCAAAATGGATAGTACGGCGGGTGCAGGAACTGGAACGATGCCATGTGAAAACTCTACCCTTCCTCCACCTACTGCGACTGGGGTGGCATAGATTTGGCTCTCAAAAAGCGCCAAGTCATCGAGTGCGACTGCGCAGCCTAGAATTTCTGCGGCGGTATCTACCAGTGCTACCTCATGGAGATGGGTGTGGTCAGGGTTGGTTTTGTGAAGTTCGGATTCTGCGTTTATAAGGGTGCAAATAACTCGGGAGGCAAATTCTTGGGATTTTATTGACATATCAATGTTTTTTGCGGCAGTTTCTACGATGTTGATGAGTTCTTTGCCGTGTTGTTTTTCCGTGGTAGTGGAGGTGACATTGATTTGGGTGGCGCCGAATTGGCCTCGCATGACCTTTTTTAGGGTTATGTCGATGTGGTGATAGCCATAGGCAGGGTTTTCCAGCGTTTTTATCGCGTTGATGACCCGCTTAGGGTTGGCTCCTAACTCTATCAGAGCTCCTAGGAACATATCTCCTGCAATGCCTGATGTTGAGGAATCAATAACTAGAATTTTTCTTTTTTCGCTCATTATTATACCCAAAAGCCCTGGTTTACCAAGCAGGCATAACAGATATATGATTTGTGGTTTTTTAGGTATTTGTTGTTCTATGCAATCGCTAAAAGACATCCTAGATAGGGTTTCTCGTGGAGAGCTTTCAGTTGTTGAAGCTGAGAAAATGCTTCGGTTGTTTGCTGTGAATGAGCTGGGATGTTTAGCAAAACTAGATGCTAAGCGTGAGCTACGCAATGGCGTTCCTGAGATTATCCTAGCTGAGGGTAAAACTCCTCTGGATGTGGTGGCGATTTGTCAGGTGATGCTGGCAAATAATGGGGGTGTTATTGTGAGTCGATGTAGTTTAGCGCATTTAGATGCCCTCAGAGCAATGGATGTTTCAGCTGAGAATTTTTTGGTGACAATTAATGAGACCGCCAAGATGGTGATAATTAAAAAACGGGACTGTACAACCGATGCTGTGGGTGGTCGGGTTGGGATTTTAACGGCTGGAACCAGTGATATCTCTGTTGCAGAAGAGGCCAAATTGGTTGCTCAAGAAATGGGCTGTGTAGTTATTTCTTGTTATGATGTAGGTGTTGCTGGTATTCATCGGTTGCTTGAACCCTTGAGGTTGCTTATTGAGTCGGATGTGGACGTGGTGGTCGTG
Source organism: Nitrososphaerota archaeon (assembly GCA_031256395.1). Lineage (GTDB taxonomy): Archaea > Thermoproteota > Bathyarchaeia > Bathyarchaeales > Bathycorpusculaceae > Bathycorpusculum. Next base: position 9,296 of record JAIRQQ010000097.1, on the reverse strand, counting down.
GTTGCGGGTCGTGAGGGTGCTTTGGGTTCTGTGGTGGCGGGTCTTGTGAGTGTGCCGGTAATTGGAGTGCCTACCTCAAATAGCTATGGGTTTGGCGCAAAGGGTGAGAGTGCTTTGATGGCAATGCTTCAATCCTGTTCACTGGGGTTATCGGTGGTAAACATTGATGGCGGTGTAGCGGGAGGTGCGGTTGCAGCTTTGATTGCAAACCGAGCGGCTAGATTTCGCAAATAAATCTTGAAGCGTTGAGTTTGTCTTGAATTTTTGATGGTTATTTGTTGATGTTTGGTTAGGTTGGGTTGTTTTGGGTTGTTGGTTTTGGTTTGGGTTGGTGTTTTTGTTTATTTAATTGTATGTTGTTACTGTTTTGTTTATTGGTAACACTTATATTTTGGTAACACTTTTGTTATTAATCGTGTTACGCTTGGAGCTTTGAAAACATGCACCTGCCCGACGGAGTTGTTTCCCCCATAGTTACAATTATTGGTTTTCTAATAACCATAATCTTTTGGGTCGTCTGCTTTAAAAAAGTCAAACTCTCCGAACAACAAGTCCCCATGATGGGCCTGCTCACTGCTCTATTCTTTGCCGCCATGATGATAAACTTTCCACTAATAGGTCCAACCACTTCTCACCTCCTAGGTGGGGCAGTCATCGGCCTTATTTTAGGCCCCTTTGCAGGCTTAATTTCAATGTCTATAATCTTGGTCCTGCAAGCCCTGCTCTTTGGCGACGGCGGCCTTCTAGTACTGGGCGTCAACGTACTAAACATTGGCATAATCGGCGTTTTTATCCCATGCATAGTCTTTCTAGCCCTAAATAAACTCTTCAAACCTAAACTAGGCCTAGGCCTGTTTGGCGCAATTTTCATCTCTGCATTCCTTAGTGATTTTCTATCCGCCATCGCCGCAGGCGCCGCAGTCGGTCTATCCTCCCTCTCACCCTGGTATGGCCTTAGCGTTGCAGTACCTGTCATGGCCCTAAACCACTCCATAGTAGGCGTCGCCGAAGGCATCGTTACCGTAATCCTAATTGCCACCTTGCTAAAACTCCGCCCCGATGTGCTAGAGAAAAGTCCCATTTTAGGTAAATTATCTCTGTTCCAAAACAAAACCCCAAACCAGGAAACCCCTCATGTCCAAACATAAAAAACTAAACCAAAAAACCATCTTCATCGGTTTAGCCATTGCTCTAATCTTTGTGGTACTAGGTGTTTTCTTCTTCTCCTATGCCCTAGAAACCCTCGACCTAAAAGCCGAAGAACTAGGCCTAGAAGCAGAACCAATTTATGATCCTCCCTTTCCCGACTACAACCTACTAGGCATAGATAACCAATGGAGCGCCCTAATAATAGGGGGCGTCTCTGTGTTTTTGCTCTTTGTGGTGGCCTTTGGTGTTGCAAAACTGCTAAGCAAAAGGAAACATAACCAATGAAAGCCCCAAAATCCCTGCGCGACATTATCGAAGGTGCCGAGACCCTAGTCTACATCGAAGACCTAAGTAGCAAAAAAGGCCTCATGCAAACCATAAACCCCATAGCAAAACTAGTCGCCATATCAGCCATGATCATATCCGCCCTATTTGTAACCAACCCTGCCTATCTGCTGGCCATCTGCACAATCCCTATAATTTTTGCCCTAGCCTCTCGCATTCCCCTAAAACAACTCTTCACTCGAACCCTGCTCATCCCCCTATTTATGGCCCTAATCTCCCTACCCACATTGTTCTTAACCGCCGGCAACCCCCTTTGGACCACAACCATTGGCAGCCTAACCCTAACCATAACCATACAGGGTCTCACACAATTTTTCGTATTTACCCTGCGCATCTGGTTCTGTGTAGCCTCCCTTAGCCTGCTAATCCTCTCCACAGGATTTGATAAAACCTTAAAACTCCTCGCCTCCCTCCACGTTCCCCCCCTAATTGTCCAACTCTTCAGCTTAACCTACCGCTACTTCTTTGTCTCCATCCACGAAGCCCAAAGCATCCTAATTGCCAAAGAAGCCCGAACCTACATAAACAAACAAACCCTAAATTTCCAATCCCTAAAAGATCTAGGGCACATCCTCTCCTCACTCTTTATCCGCACATACGAACGATCCGAGCGTGTCTACTTAGCTATGAAAGCCCGCGGCTTTGACATCAGCAAAACCAACAAACCCCCAATACAAACCCTGCGTGTACACGATGTCCTGTTTGCGGCATCAATAATAGTCGCATTCACCTATCTTGCCCTGATGTGAGCACAATGGCTGATTCCATTGTTTCCCTAAGTGACGTTAAATTTAACTATCCCGCCGGAGTTACCGCCCTAAAAGGCGTAACATTTGAGGTTGCCCAAGGCGAACGCATAGCGTTGCTTGGTCCAAACGGTTCAGGCAAATCCACTCTGATTCTGCTCATTGCCGGTTTGCTTATGCCAAATTCTGGCGACATCAAAGTTTTTGGCGAAAAAACCACCTCTAAAGACTTCCAAAAACTACGCAGCCGCATAGGCATTGTCTTCCAAGACCCCGACGACCAACTCTTCACCCCAAGCGTAATCGAAGACATCGAATACGGACCCAAAAACCTCAAACTCCCCGACACTGATATCAAAACCCAAAGTGCTCAGATGCTAGAAAAGATGGGTATTACCCACCTAAGAGACCGACCACCCCACCGATTGAGTTTTGGCGAAAAAAAGAAAGTGTCACTGGCAACTGCTTTGGTTCTAAAACCCGAACTCTTAATCCTTGATGAACCCACCGCAAACCTAGATCTGGTATCACGCCGCAATCTAATCGATACCCTAAATGAGCTCAACCAAGCAGGCACAACTATTATAGTATCCACCCACGATGCTGAGGCCATCCCCGAATTGGCTGACCGCATAGTCGTAATCAGCCACGGCTCAAAACTAGGCGAAGGCAAAACAAGCGAAGTACTTCAAGATAAAACCCTGCTAGAACAATCCGGTTTAGAGCCGCCGACCATAGTAAATCTGTTTACTGAACTTAAAAACCAGGGCTTAATCCAAAAAGTCCCCCTAACCCTTGAAGAAGGCAAAGCAGAGCTCAAAAAAATCCTAAAAACCGATTTGTGATGCTAGCTCAAGACACCCACAAATCATTATATGCGCTAAAAAGTACATATATTTTGCCGGTTGAGGAACACGCTTCACCGCAACATGCAGATTTGATATCTGGACTATTCCAGCTGATTCTGAGATTATATCAACGAAACGGTTATGGTTAGTGCCAAGCTCAATCGATGATTGTAGTGGGGTTTAGACTCAATCGGCACTATTTAACACTTAATTTTAGTTTTCAGGATAATTTTGCCGATAACTTGATTGTTATTATTTGTTATGGTGGCGTTTTTTGGGAACAAGCTAATATTGTAAGGATCCTTACTGTTTTTATGGGTTATCAGCCTCGGATAAAATCATCAAGAACCACCGCTAATAAAAAAATGAAATCTCTGCGGGAAAAAAGCAAACCTAAAAAAGGTTATCCTAGACGGCTTGGTGGGCAAAACGAAGATGTAACACCCGTTGTTACAACCGTTGAATTTGTGGAGCTTACGCTTAAGCGCCTGCATACTTTGGGTGCCCAAAAATTTGGCTCTTCACCTTTTAGCGAGCACTTTACGCGTTGGTTAGCCAATGTTGAGGCTGTTTTGGGTGAGTTTGAGGGGTATTCTTTGGTATGTGTGGATGAGTTGTTTAGAGTTGAGTGCACAGAAACACTAAATGCGGTGCGTCTGCAGCTCGAAGAAAGGCGCCAAAAAGAAGTCATTGCTGAGCAGGAAACAAAAAACCTCCAATATTGCCGAGATGTTCTAAAACAAATCAACATAGACTGTGCCATAGCCATAAACACTCTCAAAGCACAAAAAAACCGTGAAATACAACATCTTAGCAGTCGTATTGAGCAGTTAAAAAGCGATCAAGATAGAATTATCCGTCTAAAAACGGGTTTTTGGCGGGGAATTTCCAAAAAAGAGCGTGAACAAAAAGAGTTCGCAGTGATTGAGGCCTTAAACGAAGTGCAGGTAGCATTAGAGTTGACGGTGCTTAATTTTAAGGCCCAACAAAAGGTGCTTCGGGAACAATTTGAGCATAAACTCGAACCCATACAAAAACAGATACAAAGCCTCCAAAAGAAGGTGCAAGAGACAGAAAATGATGGCTCATTAGAAGAGCGATGGTTTGCATGTGAAGCTCTCGCTGATGCCATAAACGGGTTCTTACAAAGAAACGTTGCTGACACCATAGATTTAAAAAACCTTGAACCTAAAAATGATCTAATCTAGATTAATTAATACTGCAGTTGCCATGTTGTCGATAACTGCAAAGCACAAATCTGCTCCCCATGTTTTATTTCAAACATTTATAATTGATGCTATTCTGTGCAGTTATTGATTTGTTTTGTGATCTGTTTGCATTTGAGGGCTTGGTTTATTTGTTATAGCAGTCCCTCGTCTTCCATCTCGTCATAGAATGCTTGTTCGTCCCAGTAGTTTTCTTCTTTTTCCTCGTCTTCTAAATATTTTTTTGTGGTTGGGTTTTTCTTTTCTTTATTTGTCTTTATTGCTTTTTTTAGGTGTTCTATTATTTTTTTTTATAAAATTCACTTTTCTTTCTCTCGTCTATTTTTTCCTAATTTGCAAACGGTGTTTCATTGTTATTCTAACTCATCTTGTATTGTATCTGCTTTGTTGTCATTCTATATGTGTGTTGGCTGGTTTTTTTGTTTGGGTGTTTTGAGGGGTTGGTGGGTGTAGTTGTGTGTGGTGTAATTGTGGTGTAGTTGGGTTTGTGTTTTTGCGTTTCGGCTGTTGGGTGTGGTGAGGTTGTTCTTGAAACGGGGGGAGTGTGGTAAAAATGGGTGGTTTGATTGGTGATATATGTGATGCTAGGTAATAAGTATTGTATATATAATATATATTTGAAAATATGGTATATAGTTGAAGATAAATTGATATAGTTTAATGTATTTTAATTAGGTTTAAGCTTTATATGTTTGTTATGTAATGATTGTCTGTACTTGAGGGGAAGTGTATGGCTAGTATTTACCATAAATTATGTAATTTTATTGCTATTTCTTTGTTATTAAAAAAAACTGGTGAAATAAATTGAATTCAAGTTTAAAAAAATCAATCACACTATTAGTTACCGTCAGTATGTTGCTAACCTTGATCCCCTTCTTATCAATCCAGCCCGTCGAAGCAGATACAACTATACTCATCACGCCCCTAACTGCTACAGAAATTGAGACCACCATCCAGAACGCTATCCTTCATACCTCACTTGGCAATATCATCACTGTAACTGGAAACAAAGATAATGAACCCGCGGCGATCACCCTAAATATTCCCACAGGCATCACAGTGGTCTGGAAAGCGGCATCTAAAGATTTATCCTTCAGTATTGATGGCGGCGGAACCTTTGAAGTCGCTGACGACGGAGAAATCGCAGTAATAGACCAAGACGCTATCACTGTCAATACCGGTAGCGTGACGGTATCTGGCGGCACGGTTTCTACTGACGGCGATTGGGGCCGGGCCATCGTGGTCAATACCGGTAGCGTAACAGTTTCTGGTGGATTGGTTTCTACAAGTTGTACTTCTGTTTTCGGCCATGAGTGTTATGGCATTCGCATCAATGGCGATGGAGCCGTATCCATAACAGGCGGATTGGTTTCAGTAAGTGGCGCGGTCGAATGTTGGGCCATTTTCATCAATGGTAATGGCGTTATAGCCATAACAGGTGGCGAGGTTTTAGCAAACGGTCTTTTTGATAGTCATGCTCTTCATATCGGTGGCGGTTTAGCCGCATACCTAGCAGGTACCTGCCAGGGCGATTTTGAGCTAGGTTTTGGCGGTGCCGCCAGCATCATCGTTGAGGTGGAGTCACTCGCCATTCCCTACTCGTACAGTGGATCAAACACCGGACTGACTAAAAAAGCCGGTACCGGTGATCTTAACAATGTAAAGTGGGACTTTTCTGGGTTGTATCCTATTATCAACTTTAATAACTGGCAATATACGGTCGAATGGAAATCGCCAGACATCGAACCGCCGGACTTTTTCAAGGGCGATTCAGTACGATTGGCTGAGACCGGTGAGCTGTTTGACACACTAAACGAGGCAATCACGGCGGCAAAAAATCTCCACTATAATACTTTCACCCTTGAGGTCATCGGCAATGTGGCCGAGACAAACAGTGTTATTATTGATTCAGAAAACGTAGTAATCGTTGGTGCCGAGGGCGTGCACACCTTTGCCTTTACCAATCCTCCCCCAGCAGTGGGGTTCAAATTTTCTGTGGAAGGCGGCGGTAGCCTTACCCTAGGTGATGGCACGACCGATAATATTTTAACAATTTCCCATACTGTGAGCGTCACAAACGGCAAAATTTCTGTCAAAGATGGCGTGATATTACTCGGCGGGCTGTTTATGAGCGGACAAACCGCCACCGGAAGTATATCCGGAGGAAAGTTTCTGGGCTATATCGCTCTCGAACTGGAGCGCGGAGCTACAATCAGTGAAATCAGCGGCGGAGTGTTTACAGGCGAAATCGATGCGGTCCATTTGTCCGATACCGATAATAAAGCAAACATAATGGGCACAAAAATTGAGTTGATTTCCGGAGGTAATTTCTATCAAAGAAACGCTACAACAACACTCCACGGACATGCCGTTTTCGTACAAAACTATGCCGAAATAGGCACAATCTCTGGCGGCGAGTTTGACGCTATTCGCAACTGCGCCTTAGTGTTGATCCGCGGCGGCAAGGTCGGAGAAATCAGCGGAGGTACATTTGTCGCCCACCGTACCGGTGTCTATGATTCTAACCCGCAGAAGGATACCCGAAACACCGCAATTCGGGTCGACAACGGCTGGGCAGACGAAGCATATGACCATACAGCCTTTGACAAAACAGGAATCGGCACCATTTCCGGCGGACACATCAAAGGCACAAATTTCGGATTACTGATTCTTGCAGATTCTGCTGGTGGTCATAGTTATGTCAATTACATAACCGGCGGGACCTTTGAAGGCACAGTTGCCGTTCAAGTCGACCGTAGTAGCTCCATAGAAGAAATTACTGGCGGAACAATAACTGGAAGTCAAGGCCTGTTCAATGTAGGCACCATCAGAAAAATCAGTGGAAATGTGCAAATAAGCGGTACAGGCTCATATGGCATTTACAACTATTATACTACCACCGAAATTTACGGTCAAATTGATGAAATCAGCGGAAATGCGTTCATCACCGGTAGAGATTATGCTATTATGAACTCTGGGACAATTACGCTAATTTCTGGTGGGACGTTTATAGGTGATTCCTCAGCAATTAACTGCGCTGGAGTCAACGGCGGGAAACTTGGTACAATTTCTAACGGAGTTTTCTGGGGAAGGACTTCTACAACAATCCGTCTATCCTCTGAATTGCAGCTTGAGCCGGGATTGCGTGCCAATATGGGATTGGGCCGCTATCAATCAGGAAACGGACAGATCTTCAACACTGAGCTCTTGGTGGTATATCCCAATGGTTACTTTATGAGTACTCAAACAACCCCTGTGGCAAATATTTCAGGTGTTGGATTCAGATATCTGACAAGAGACGGCGTTACGTACTTTATCAACTATGTGCTAGATGGCGGTATTAATGCTGTGGGTAATCCCGATTCATATACTGCAACCACTCTACCCTGCACCATTACCGATCCCACACGAGCTGGATATACATTCCACGGTTGGATGATCGGAAATAGTACAGGCAATTTTGGTCCAGAGCTCAACTATAGTCTTGCTGTTGGATCAACAGGCGACTATACCCTAACGGCAACATGGTCTGCAAACCAAGTCGCCTATCAAGTACACTATTATTTAGCGGGTTCGAGCATTCCTTTAGCCACCAGCAAAACCATAACCGGTCAAATCGTAGACACCCAAGTAACTGAATCCGCTATCACCCTACTTGGTTACACTGCAGTCCCGCCCACAACCATAACCACCACCCTAAACGCAACCGACAACAACATCATCTTCTACTACACCCCAAATCCCACAATCCAATACACTGTAAACTACTACCTCCAAAATACCGCTACTTCTTTGGCTCCAAGCAAAACCATAACCGGCCAAACCCTAGAGACCCAAGTAACTGAATCCGCTATCACCATCCCCGGTTACACTGCTGTTGCACCCACAACCATAACTACCACCCTAAACATCACCGATAACACCATCACATTCTACTACACCCCAAACCCCAATAACATTCAATACACTGTGTACTACTATCTGCAAAATACCACTACCTCTCTATCTCCAAGCAAAACCATACCCAATCAAACTATAGGTGCTCAAGTAACTGAATCAGCCATCACGATAGCCGGATATACTGCTGTTGCACCCACAACCATAACTACCACCCTCAACGCCACCGATAACATCATCACATTCTACTACACCCCAAATGTCGATATCCGATATACTGTGTATTATTATCTGCAGAACTCTGCCACTTCTTTAGCTCCAAACAAAATTGTATCCGGCCAAACCATGGGCAGTACAGTAACTGAATCCGCTATCAGTATCACAGGCTATACTGCTGTTGCACCCACAACCATAACTACCACCCTAAACGCCACCGATAACATCATCACATTCTACTACACTCAAAATTCTGGCAGTGGATCTACACCAACACCTTCTCCTACAAAGTCTCCCTCTCCTACTAATTCGCCTTCTCCTACAAAGTCTCCCTCCCCCAGCACGTCACCTACTCCTAGTCCCTCTCCTTCACCCGGCATCTCTATTTCTCCAAGTCCCTCTGCACCCCCTGGCGGTGGAGTGGATAAAAATGACGAACCGGTTTGGGCGCTTGTAAATCTGATTGTGAGTGTAGCGGGTGTTATATTAGCAATAATATTGGCTTTGTATGTGTTGTTGCAGCGTAATCAAAAACAGAAAAAACAGCAGGCCCAAGAACAAATAAAAAACAACCAAAAACAAAACCACACCAAACAAAACCAAAAAACCACCAATGACACCGATGATCACACAGAAGAGCAGAAAAAGAAGAAACAACGCCGCCTCTTCTGGTTTTTACTAAGCGTGATTCTGGGTATTGTGGGTATTGTAGTGTTTCTGTTAACTGAGGATATGTCCCGACCCATGGCATTAGTGGACAACTGGACCATTGTAAACGTTATCATATTTGTAGTTGAGCTGATCGCTATAGTGCTTACTTTCAAACACAAGGACAATAAAGATGAGTCTGTGGCTTATACGGTGCAGTA